>JBFIJS010000195.1:0-7250 GCA_041600595.1 Saprospiraceae bacterium
GATGGCATGGTGGCCGGCGTCTCGGTCAACTACCCCGAAGTACTCCGCCCTGCCCTGAAAATTATCGGACCGAAAAAAGGAAGGAACCTCATCGCCGGGATGTACATGGTACAACACGAACGGAAGAATTACTTTTTCGCCGACGCCGCTGTCAACATCAACCCCAACGCCGAACAGTTGGCGGAAATCACCCTGTTGGCCGCCGAAGAAATCAAACGCATGCACGTGGACCCGCGGGTTGCGATGCTTTCATTTTCCAATTTCGGTTCGGTCAGAAGTCCGGAAACGGAAAAGATCATGAAGGCCGTGGAAATGGTGCGACAACGCCGGGAAGACCTGCATATCGACGGGCCCGTACAGCCCGATATGGCACTCGACCAGGAGATGATCGCAGAACACTACTCCTTTGCCGACATACATTACCCTAATCTGTTGATTTTTCCCAACCTGGACGCGGGCAATATCAGCCTGCGACTGGTGCGGCACCTCAGCAAAGCCAACTCCATCGGGCCGATCCTTCTTGGCCTGGCCAGGCCCGTTCATTTGTTGCCCAAAGGGACGGATGTAAAAAATATTGTAAACCTGGCCGCGATTGCCTGTGTGGACTCGGCGCAGATGTCACCATGAGTCATCTTGTTTTTAGATAAACCCCCGGCCTGGTTTCCCAAAAAAACCACCCATCACCCCGGCCTCATATTTGGCCGGAACAGGCTAATGCCGTTTAAAATTCTTTGATTTAAAAAAAAAGCAAATAATCGAACGCCACAACGCCTTTTTAAACTAAAATCGGCCTGCAATACCCGCTGCCTGCCCGCCCCTGTATATATTTGGTTTTTATTTAAGCATTTTAAACCAAAAAAGAAGTAATGAAAAAAGAAACCATCTCCATCCACGGAGGATACGAAACCGATCCTACGACCAAGTCTGTCGCCGTCCCGATTTACCAAACGGTAGCTTATGAGTTCGACAATGCCCAGCACGGCGCCGACCTGTTCAACCTGGCCGTTCCCGGTAATATTTACACGCGCATCATGAACCCCACGGTCGATGTGCTGGAAAAACGGGTCGCAGCCTTGGAAGGCGGCATCGCAGCACTTGCCCTCAGCGCGGGCAGTTCGGCCGTCACTTACTCCATTATGAATATCGCCGAGCAGGGCGACAACATCGTTAGCGTGCCCATGCTCTACGGCGGCACGTACACCTTGTTCAAGCACATGTTTCCCAAAATGGGGATCGAAGTGCGCTTTGCCGATTCCGACAGCGCTGAGGATATTGGAAAATTGATCGACAAAAAAACCAAAGCGGTTTACGCCGAATCCATCGGAAACCCAGCCGGGAACATCGTCGATCTGGAAGCCATTGCCAAGGTGGCACACGCCCAGGGCGTTCCGGTCATTGTGGACAACACGGTAGCGACCCCGATCCTGATCAACCCCATTGAGTATGGTGTGGATATCGTCGTGCATTCCCTGACCAAGTACATGGGCGGGCACGGCACCACCCTCGGCGGCGTCATCGTCGATAGCGGCAAATTTCCGTGGGCCAAACATGCGGATCGTTTCCCGATGCTGAACACGCCCGAGCCTTCTTATCATGGTGTGGTTTACACAGAAGCATTTGAGGCCGCCGCTTACATTGGCCGGGCGAGAACGGTGCCGTTGAGAAATACCGGAGCTGCCCTTTCCCCTTTCAATGCCTTCCTGATCCTGCAGGGCATCGAAACCCTGGGGCTGCGCATGGAACGCCACTGCTCCAACGCATTGGCTGTCGCCAAATACCTGGAAGGACATAAAAACGTGGAATGGGTGAAATACGGTGGCCTGGAAAGCAGCGAGTATCACCAACTGGCTAAAAAATACACCAACGGAATGCCGGCCTCCCTCCTGACGTTTGGCATCAAAGGGGGCTACGATGCGGCGGTGAAATTTTACGACGCACTGGGCCTCTTCAAACGCCTCGTCAATATCGGTGATGCCAAATCACTGGCCTGCCATCCGGCTTCTACCACCCACCGGCAGCTGACGGAAGCGGAACTCGTTACCGCCGGCGTGACCAAGGAAATGATCCGCCTCTGCGTGGGCATTGAGCACATCGATGATATAATCGCTGATTTGGAACAGGCACTGGGGTAAGGTGAAATAAACCAGGCCTTTTTGTTGAAAAAAGCCAGGCTCATTGTACAATGGACCTGGCTTTTTTCTTTTGGGAAAAAACTGCGAAAGTTTTTTGCAGTAAAACAACTTGCGCCTGCCCAACCAATAGTCGAACAGGCGCAAAAGCAAAAGTCATTCATTTTTTTGTCGTCCGTTACAGCAGCGTCTTGAACCACTCCACAAACTCCCCGACGCTCTTGGCTCCCAGGTCTCCTTCGCCCTGTTTCCGCACGCCAACGGTTCCAGCCGCTTCTTCCTGCTCACCGACGATGAGCATGTAGGGAATTTTTTTCAGTTCATTATCCCGGATCTTTCGACCAATACTTTCCGTCCGGTCATCGATGATGCCCCGGATGTCGTGGGCCGCCAATTCGGCCTCAACCTTTTTAGCGTAATCAATATACTTATCGCTGATCGGCAAGAGGGCGTATTGTTCCGGTGCCAGCCAAAGGGGGAATTTACCGGCACAGTGCTCGGTCAGTACACCGATAAAACGCTCCATCGACCCGAACGGTGCCCGGTGGATCATCACGGGCCGGTGGGCCGCATTGTCCGACCCGATGTATTCGAGTTCAAACCGTTCGGGCAGGTTGTAATCCACCTGGATCGTGCCCAATTGCCAGGAGCGGCCCAGGGCGTCCTTGATCATAAAGTCAAGCTTGGGGCCATAGAAGGCCGCCTCTCCGTATTCGGTCACTGTTTCCAGACCAGCCTCGGCGGCGGCGTCGATGATGGCTTGCTCGGCCTTTTCCCAGTTTTCATCCGAGCCGATGTATTTCTCTTTATTATCGGGATCGCGCAGGGAAATCTGGGCGGTATAATTTTCGAAGCCCAATTTTTCCAACACCAATTTTGTCAAATCAAGTACGCCGAGAAACTCCTCTTTCACCTGATCGGGCGTACAGAAAAGGTGGGCGTCGTCCTGCGTAAAACCACGCACCCTGGTCAGGCCGTGCAGCTCGCCGCTTTGCTCGTAGCGGTACACCGTTCCAAATTCGGCAAAACGCACCGGCAACTCTTTGTAGGAGCGAGGCTTATGGCCATAGATCTCGCAGTGGTGCGGACAGTTCATCGGTTTGAGCAAAAACTCCTCCCCTTCCCGTGGTGTATGAATGGGCTGGAAGCTGTCGGCGCCGTATTTCTCGTAGTGACCAGACGTCATGTACAGTTCCTTCTTCCCAATGTGCGGCGTGATGACCGGCTGGTATCCCCGCTTGATCTGCTCGTCTTTCAGGAAATTTTCGAGGCGGCTGCGCAGGGCGGTGCCTTTTGGCAACCAGATGGGCAGCCCTGCCCCGACCTTTTCGGAAAACATGAACAGTTCGAGTTCCTGGCCCAGTTTGCGGTGATCCCGTTTTTTGGCCTCTTCCAGCATGTCGAGGTACTCGGTTAGTTCCTTGTTTTTCTGAAATGAAATACCGTAGATACGGGTCAGTTGCTGGCGGTTTTCATCGCCCCGCCAATAGGCTCCGGCCACATTCATCAGTTTTACAGCCTTGATTTTTCCGGTATCGGGAATGTGTGGCCCCCGGCAGAGGTCGGTAAAATTGCCCTGGGTATAAAAAGTGATCGAACCATCTTCGAGGTCTTCGATCAGTTCCAGTTTGTACTCGTCGCCTTTTTCGGTGAAATATTTAACGGCGTCGGCCTTGCTCACCTCCTTGCGGATATACTCATTTTTCTGCCGCGCCAGTTCGAGCATTTTCTCTTCGATCTTTTTGAAATCATCGCTCGAAATCTGTTGCCCGCCCGGGTCGATATCATAGTAGAATCCGTTTTCAATGGCCGGCCCGATGGCAAATTTCACCCCCGGATAGATAGCTTCCAATGCCTCCGCCATGAGGTGCGCCGAGGAGTGCCAGAAGGTAGCCTTACCGTCCTTGTCGTTCCAGGTGAGCAATTGCAGTTTCGCATCGCTTTGGATGGGCCGGTTGGCGTCCCAGACTTCGCCATTGACTTTGGCGGAGAGGACATTCCTGGCCAGGCCTTCGCTAATGGATTTGGCAATATCCATGGCGGAAGTGCCTTTTTCGACTTGACGGACACTGCCGTCGGGTAATGTGATGTTGATCATTGGATAGTGATTAGTCTATTAGTTAATTGGTGATTAGAGCCGGAAGTGGTTGATAACAGTTCATATCAAGGTTGATAAGTGTTGATAATAAGTTGATAAAATCTCCTAGACTTCTTATCAATTTTGTACCAACCACTCCAATCAGTTACGGTCGTTTGGGCAGAAAAGTTCTTTTTCGCAAGGCTTTTTTGAGGGGCGGCAAAATTAGGTTTTTTTGAAATACATGAAGCCCGTATCGCAAAAGATTCCCGGGGCCGGGTTAATAATTTATTGAAATGGTGATGTATCCCCAAGGGGTTTCCCGGGCCGGGAAACGCAGGTGCTTTCTGCCATAAAACCGGTGGTCGGTTTACCAGCCGGCCACTTCTCTGCACCACAGAAAGAGTTGCCCAAAAATTAAACTGGAAAATTACCCAATCACATTTTCCTTTTCCTCATGCTGCCCCTAAATCCAGTTTATCCAGTTGGGCCAGTTTTTCATTGTCGGGGAAATGTGCTTTGGCGGTGAGCATTGTTTTGAGAAACAGCTGATCTTCCCTGAGTTGATAATAACACAAAGCTCTGTTGTAAAACACATCCGCCTGCTGACCAAAAAGATCAATGGAATATTGGAAATAGTCCAAAGCATCCGCATAAAATCCCATGTCGTAAAAGAGGCCGCCAATCTCATAGGCGAGGTCTTCAGCTTCGTAAATGGTGAAATACATATTCCACACTTCGTGCATCGTCTCCGCCAACCTTCTCCGCTGTTGGAAAGTTACCCTGCCAGACAATTGCTTTATCTGAGGTAACATATTCTTGAAATAAATGGAATCGTATGCACTCAGCCGCAACAGGGCGATCAGTTCCAGCAATTCCATTTTTGACCTGTTTTGGTAGCTGTGTTTTTTCAAACTGTTGAAATCATCGGGGCCAAAATCGTTTACGACCCGCTCGTAGGCTGCTTTGGTTTCAGTGAATGTTTCCGCATCGGGCACAAACAAGAGGCACCCCAATACCAGATGAACAGTAGAATGAGCAGGGAAAAAAGCCAGCCCGCCCGTTTTCTCACAATAGGCACCATAGGCGTGGTAATTGACCCAAATTGAAAAACTACCGTGGGTGATGATTTCGGGCTCCTGCACCTTTTCCAAGTCCTGCATTTCGTGAAACCCCTTGTCCATTGACAACAGGACAAGGCCTTTGGAGGATAGCTGACGCAGGTTGTCGATGCACTGCAACCCTTTTTGCGGGAAAAACAAATGTGAATCTGAAATCTGCTCCCGGTAGGATTCCAGTATCTCATTCAATGCTGATTTTTCATAATGAGGCCCTTCCCGAAAGGGTTTGAAAAACGATAGTTTAAGGTTTTGCAAAAGTTCTTCCGCATCCATTCCGTCCGGTTGCCGGTCCGATTCGAGGGAAACAAAGCAGGGAGCTATTTTTTTATCCTTAAAGAAAAACAGGTCGTTGGGAATGGAATCAAAAAAATAATTAGCGACAACCAAGAGCGGTTGAGTCAGACTGCCCGTACCGATGGTTTTGTCGCTGTGTCTCAGTTTCAGTTCCCGTCCCCCGATGCCGTCAAAGTGAGCCACATCCAGCAGCCCGGCGGCAAAAAATGGCTGAAATTGCTGATGGGACTGGAAAAAATTCAGGTTCTCTTCGACGATGTCACTCAAGATATAGCAGAAGGGCGGCAGCGCCTGGTCTGTTCTCCGCATTATTTTTTCCAGGTGTTTCAGGATGTGAAAAGCCAGGCTGCCGTGCCCGGCCCCCAGTTCCAGCATATAAACGGTATCCTTCACCTGCCCTTTGGCCGCGAGGTCTTTCAGAAAAGCGAAGGCCAGTTCAGCGTAAGTTTTCCCAACCATTGAATTGCTTGTGAGGTGGCGCGGCACGGTGCCATAACGCCAGGCTCCGGGGCCGGCCTGGTGGTAATAATCGCGGTTGAGCTGCCAGATCAGGCTGTCACAAAAGGGTTTGGCGGATTCTATTTCGTAATTTTTATTTTCCATGGTACAAGCAAATCTGTTGTGAAGAAAGGATCGAAACCTTTGCGGGCTTGTACTAACCAGAAAATTAGCAGAAACAGACAAAGAAGGACAGACGGTACGAAGGTAAGCCTTAAATCATGGGAATCCACTTGCCCTCCTCCGAAACGGGAGCAACCGGCCGTAACGCTTTTTATTGTAAATACCGGCCCTTCACCACTTCCATGAACCGGTCCTTTTTACTACGGGCAAGCGGTATTTTGATATCCCCCGACAACAAGATATATCCCCCGTCCTCCCGGACGATTTTTTTTACATGCGAAAGGTTGATGATGTGTGATTGGTGGGAGCGGAAGAATTGATCGGGAGGGAGGAGTTCATCAAAGTTTTTCAGGGTCCTGGCTACGGTGACCCGCTCTCCAGACCCCAGATAAAAGGTGGTATAATTCGCATCGGATTCCAGACGAACGATGTCTTTCAGTTCAACAAAATGAAGCCCTTCATTAGATGAAATCGCTATCTTTTCAAACTCTTTTCTTTCATCGGACGTCAATAAATTTTGCATGCGCTCATCTGCTTTCCATCTTTTTACGGTGTCTTCAATTTTTCCCACCGCCCGCAGCAATTCATCAACATCAATAGGTTTCAACAAATAATCGATGGCATTGACCTGAAAAGCTTTGATCGCAAATTCATCAAAAGCCGTAGTAAAAATAACCTGAAAGCCAGGGTCGTGGAATTTTCGGAGCAGATCGAATCCCGTACCATCACCCATTTGCACATCGAGGAAAATGGCATCGGGTAGTACGTTTCGCAGCAGTTTGTAACCGGACAATACACTGTCCGCCTCCCCAATAATATCCACCTGCGGACAATAGTCTGTGAGGAAAGCACGAAGGGTTTGGCGAGATTGAGGTTCGTCATCAATGAGAACGACTCGAAGGGGTTTGGAGGCCATTATTTTTCTGTTTGGGTTAACTCAAAAGGGATACACGTGAAAATAACACTACACTTTGGGCTATGCAAGTACTTCCCGATATTAAGTAAAAC
>JBFIJS010000196.1:0-7249 GCA_041600595.1 Saprospiraceae bacterium
GCAAAGCAGTCCGCATTGCTCACCTCGACCCTTACCGGGCCACGACCCACAACAAAGGCATTTTCAACGGAATCGATGCGGTCGTACTGGCTACCGCCAATGATTTCCGGGCGATCGAAGCGTGCGGTCATACGTATGCGGCCCGGGACGGCCAGTACCGTAGTCTCAGCTATTGCACCATCGAAAATGGCGTCTTCCGTTTTTGGTTGGATATTCCGCTGGCCATTGGTACGGTAGGTGGTTTGACGAAACTGCACCCCATCGCCAAACACAGTCTGGAAATGCTCGGCCACCCCTCGGCGGAAGAGTTGATGCAAATTATTGCGGCCGTTGGGTTGGCACAGAATTTTGCCGCCGTCCGGTCGCTGGTTACCACGGGAATTCAGCAGGGGCACATGAAAATGCACCTGTTAAACATCCTGAAAACGTTCAACGCCAGCGACGAGGAAATCGAAAAAGCCCAGACATTTTTTGCCGAACGGGTGGTTTCGTACACCGGTGTGCGGGAGTTCCTGGATAAGCTTAGGGAAAATGTGGAGGTATGAGTGTTGTTTACCACGCCCACGGCAAACTCCTCCTCACCGCCGAATACTTCGTCCTTGATGGTGCCCGGGCACTGGCCTTGCCCACCCGATACGGTCAGTCCCTGACGGTTGGGGAGCAAACGGCAAGCGAAGACCTCCACTGGCAAAGCTTCGATGAAAAAGGCCAACGCTGGTTCGAGGCCATTTTCCAAAAAGGTGATTTCGAAATCATCAGCCACAACGACGAGGCTGTTGCCGGGCGACTGCAATCCATTTTCACCACCATCAAAAAGCTACATCCCCAATGGTCAACGGCGAGCGTTCAGTTGCGGACCAACCTGACTTTTCCCCGCAATTGGGGCCTCGGCACTTCTTCCACCCTGATTTACCTACTGGCCAAATGGGCGGATGTTGATCCGTTTCAACTGCAATTTGCCACCTTTGGCGGCTCGGGTTACGATATTGCCTGCGCCGGAGCAGCGGGGCCGATTTTGTACAAAAAAGAAAACGGGGCTGTATTCTTCGAGCCCTGTGTGTTTTCCCCACCGTTTGTGTCACAGCTATATTTTGTTTTTTTGGGAAAAAAACAGAACAGCCGGGAGGGCATCCAACAGTATCGCACGGAGACTAAAAAAGGCAAAGCGGCGGGCAGGGTAGCGGAAATCTCGGACCTGACCCGGCAGTTTCTAAAGGAAAATACCTTGACAGGTTTTGAGAAACTGATTGTCGAACACGAAGAACTGGTGGGGTCGGTGATCGGGGCCCTGCGTGCTAAAACCCTGTATTTCAACGACTACTGGGGTCAAATAAAATCCCTCGGTGCCTGGGGTGGCGACTTTGTGCTGGCCACCAGTGACCGGCCGCCGGAAGAAACCCGGCGCTATTTCAACGAAAAGGGTTTTGGCGTGTTCATCCCTTATAAAGATATGATACGTTAATCGTGTCCGGGGTTTCTGAGTGGAGGGTAACAAAATGTTGATTTTCCGAAACCCTGAGCATTTACTAAAAACGCCCGGATATAGAGTTCCGGATTACATTATGCCGACAACCTGGTACAACAGCAAAGTCATAAAAATAGAAGAACAATCGCCCACGACCAAACGCTTTTGGGTGGAGATAGCCGATGTGGATCGCTTCGAATTCAAGGCCGGCCAATTCGTAACGATGGATTTGCCATTAGGCGAAAAACGCAAAGATCGCTGGCGCAGCTACTCCATCGCCAATGCGCCCGACGGTACGAATGTCCTGGAGTTTTGCATCGTGCATTTGGAAGGTGGAGTTGGCTCGGGTTATTTTTTCAATGAAGTTGAAATTGGGACTGATATTAAATTCAAGGGCCCGGATGGCAACTTCGTTTTGCCGGAAAAAATCGATAAGAAACTGGTGTTGATCTGTACGGGCACCGGTGTCGCACCGTTTCGCAGTATGCTCTGGGACTTGTACAACCGGGGGGAAACGGGCCACCACATCCACCTGATTTTTGGAACGCGGTATGCGGATGGTATTTTGTACCAAAAAGAGTTTGAGGAGTTGCGGGAGAAGATGCCGGGTTTTCAATACGATGTGACCCTGTCGAGAGAAAAACTTATTCCTGCCGGTCATGCATTTGGGATCCATAGCGGATATGTTCATCCCGTTTACCTGGAAAAATACCCGGAGAAAAGTCCGGACCTTTGCTTCCTGCTTTGTGGCTGGACGGCCATGATCGATGAGGCTGTGGCGAATTTAATGACCAAATTTGGCTACGATCGTTCTCAGGTGAAATATGAATTGTACGGGTGATGAACTTGAACCAAGGAATTGTGTTACTTTTGTGGACTCAATCTAAATAACAAAAAATAGCAATTAAAAAATATGGATACTGCAACCACTTCGCCAGTTATGTTATACACCGAGCAGACCCCAAATCCGGAGTCGCTCAAATTTGTGACCAACCGCATGCTATACCGCGGCACCGCCGATTTCCGGGAGGAAGCACTGGCCCGGGAATGGTCGCCTTTGGCCGCAGCTCTGTTCGATCAGCCTTTCGTGAACGGGGTTTACATTACCAATAACTTCGTGACTATTACCAAGGAATTCAACTACGAATGGGCAGACATTATGCTCAAGTTGAAAGATTTTATAAAAAAATATGTCGAAGAAGGCGGCGTAATCATCAAAGAAGGTTTCGATGCCGAAATGGAGAAAATTCAGGCCAAGCAGGCTGCCGAACAATTCTCCGGAGAAGATGGAGAAACTGCCAGGAAAATCAAAGAATTGATCGATACTTATGTGAAGCCGGCGGTCGAAATGGATGGTGGCAACATTGAATTCAAGGCCTACGACAAAGGCAAAGTGTACGTCGTCATGCAAGGTTCCTGCAGCGGCTGTCCTTCGTCTTCCGTTACGCTGAAATCGGGGATAGAAGGTATGCTGAAGCGGATGGTGCCAGAGGTGCAGGAAGTTGTGCAGGAAATGGGATAGGCTTCACGCTACTTTCCCGGCGTTGGTGTCCGGGTTTGTTGAAATAAAAAAAATAAGGGGTGTTCATGAATGTGGACATCCCTTATTTTTTTTTGGTTAAATTAGCCTTTCTTTCACAAACCTTGCAAAAATGAACCATCGCTATCTCCTCCTTTCAGCCGCCTGCATCCTGCTATTAACGGCCTGCCATAAACACGCTGAACTTTCCAAAACACCTTTTCAACATTTCCAGGATGAAGGAAAAGTGGTAAAATTGACCTTTGAAACAGACCTCTCCGCGCTGCTGTCCGAACAGGAAGACTACCAATACCAACCGCTGAAACTGACCCTCCAGAAAGAAAACTGTGCCAGTGAACATTTTCACGTTGAAACCAAGCCCCGGGGTGTTTTTCGCAAGGCCGAATGCACTTTTCCACCTCTGAAAATTCGCTTCCCCGACGAAGTGTTGGAAGCTGGCGGATATCAGGATTACCCGACGCTGAAGTTGGTGACCCATTGTGAGCCTGACCCCGGTTTCGACCAATTTATTTTAAAAGAATACCTGGTTTTTAAAATGTACAATGAGCTCACTGACAATAGTTTCAAGGCCCAATTGGTGAAAATAAAATACTGCGACACCGCCAGAAAAATCAAGGATTTTGAACGATTTGGATTTCTGATTGAGCACCCCCGCGAGCTGGCAGACCGCATGGAGGGCCGTATTTTAGGAAAATCCTTCGGGGCCCCGAAAAAGATCCACCTGTCGGCTTACAAGGTCTTTACCGTTTTTCAATACATGATCGGCAATACGGACTGGGGCCTCGACAACCGTCATAATACCATGCTGGTACAGGCCAAAGATGGCGACATCAGTCTGCCGGTGCCGGTGCCTTATGATTTCGACTTCTGTGGCTTTGTGAATGCTCCCTATGCCGTGCCCCATCACAATCATCCAATCTCCGATGTCAGGGATCGTTATTTCCAGTGGCGGGGTGGGGAAACCGATTTTACAGAAGTATTTTCGCTTTTTGCCAGTAAAAAAGAAAAGCTGCTGGGGATGGTGGCCGATTGTCCGCAGTTGCAGGATTCGGTAAAAAACGATGCCATGGCTTACCTGCATTCTTTTTTCGGGCTGCTGGAATCGCCGGAGGTGATTGTGGAGAATAAATTGACGGTGGCGGAAAAAAATTAGCATCCTGCCGTGACAATTATTGAAAAATGCACCGGATTGACTGATGCTTTGCCCGTTATTTTGCCGTAAACTTTTGTTGCGCTGCCCGGAGGATCAAACAACCATTTAACACATTCAACCTATGCCCAACGTGATAGACATCGACCAGGCTCTCTGGCAATTAGAAGAATTTGGCTTCGAAAAAAGGGTCGATACCATTGCCGAATACTCGCAAAATGCTGACCTGTACATCCGGAAAATTGATACCGAACGGTACATCGTTCTGCATCATTTCAACAAAAACAAACACGAGGAACTACAGGGCTTCGACTGCTGGATCAGCACTTACCGGTTCGAAAATCACATCGGAAAAATCCCGGCGATAGAAATGGAAGAGGTCAAACGGTCTTTTGATTTTGGAAACGACTGGAAGTTGATCGCCAGGCATTTACTCGATTAGACAACCTGTTTTTGTACGATTCTCCGGATGCTCCACAATCCGAAAACCGGCCCGGCGGCCAGGATCGGGTAAATCCACTCCCCGCTTATTTTATTTGCCAGAAAAACCAGCAACTGAATACTGAAAATCGTCAGGGCAAAGCCAATGCAATTGACGATGGTGAGGGCGGTGCCGACGTACATCTTCGGGGCCGTTTGTGCCACGATGGTTGAAAACTGCGGGCTGTCGCCTACAACGGTGAAACCCCAGATCAACAATGCCAACAGGAAAAGCCACTGGGGTAGAAAAAATAGTAGCGGCGAAAGCAGGCAAAAGATGCCTGAAGTGAGCAACATTCCGAAAGCCACCCTGGCACTTCCTCTGTGCAGGGAAATGTAGCCTCCAATGATACAGCCCAAGCCTCCCGCTCCGATGATGATAAATGACCACAAGGGTACAGCGATGGATTCTCCGTGCAGCGAGTTGTAAGTGGCCAGCATGACGGGCACAAAGGCCCACATGGCGTATAACTCCCACATATGCCCGAAATATCCAAGTGCTGCCGACCGGAAATCCCGGAACGCAAATATTTTCGGGATCGCATCCCAGGCAAACTTTGGGGCAGCTCTCCGGTGTGGTCCGTCGCCGACCAGAAAATAGAGCAGCAACCCTCCCAAAACCGCCAGCATCGATATGGCGGATAACAGGCTGCCCCAGGGCAAATTTCCCGAAACCGCTTTTAATAAATGGGGAAATGCCGTGCCCAACACCAGCGCACCAACAAGGTAGCCCAGTGCCTTGCCCAACCCTTTTTCAAACCAGTCGGCCGATATTTTCATGCCCACCGGATAAATGCCGGCGAGGAAAAAACCGGTGAGAAAACGGAAAATCAGCAATAAGGTTAACCCGTCGGCCAGCCAGTACACACAGCTATTGAAAAAGGCACCGGCGATCGCCGAAAACAAAAAGACTTTGGATGGGGAAAACCGGTCGGCCAGCGACAATACCGCAAAAACCAGTGTGCCACAAATAAAGCCCAACTGCACCGCCGAGGTGATATCGCCAACGGCATCGGAAGGTAAGCGAAGAGCCTGCTGGAGGTCGCCCGCAATGGCATTGCCGGCAAACCACAGCGACGTGCCGGCGAACTGAGCAAAGACGATGACGGGCAGGATATGGGCGGGTGTTTTTGCCATTTGGCCAAAGTTGCGGAAAGTGAAAATTAAAATGAATATTTAACCAGATAAAAAATCAAGCTGGCAAAAAGAATTGTTCTGGTCCTTAAGCCTGATCTTTCTCATTAACTTAATCCCCAATAATTAAGCGTCAATCATTGTTCAACTAATCACCAGGTCATAGGTACGAAAAATTAGCCATATCCTTTTTTTTGTTGGCGGGTTGCCTGTTTGTAAAAGCTTAGAATTATGCAGGGCTAACAAAAGAATTTTACTGGAAAAGCTGCTTTGGAATCCATCCGCGTCATTACATTTAAGCCAAAGGGCATCCTTTTTTTAGTGATTCAACGGTAAGAGGACTGTTCACCTTCGACTTTGCCGACCGAAGAACCAGTGATCGATGGAAGGCTTTTCGATGGAAGATATTGAAACTAACTTAATGCCCTTGGCCTCAGCCCTAATAAAGTCGTCAGCCACAATTTGTGGCGAATCCCATCTCCCGGAATTTTACATCGCGGCATCACGTTTCGATGCTATGCAATAGGCTACTAGCAGCTATCAAAAGACGTTGCTTTTACCACTATTTTATTAAAAATAACTCCTTACTGAATTATTTAATTAAATGCATACCATTGAATTATTTATAAATAAAAAAGGTGACCTCCAATCCATGAAGAGAGAAGTGATAATTAGAAATGCCACTGTTTATTTTTGGCTTTGTACCCCCATTTCGGTCAAATGAAAAAATAAAGGGATAGTGGTAGTTTTTATTATGAATCAATAAATAGTAAGACGCTGTAAAATGCAATTGGAATTATAGATAAAAATAGAAGCCGGTAAGCGGTTATGTTGAAAATTTAAGTAACGAAAGTGTATTGGGGGACCTAAAAAAGATGGCAAGCAGGTAGGCATAAATTAATGTTGAGCAAACAACTATAAGGCTTGGTGGAAAATAATTTAAAAAGGCTATTTGACCAAAATATTAATGAATTAATCAAAAAGGGAAATCCCAGTTTTAGAATTTCCCTTTTTGATAAAATGAGGAATTTTCTATTGAATAATTAATTGTTTGGTCCGAATCTCGCCAGCCTCTATCAGTGATACGATATAAATGCCTTTGATAAACCGACCTGAATTTAAATCGATCGTGACCCTTCCTATATCTTCGGAAACTTCCTCCTCATAAACAGCCCTTCCAAGCATATCCATGATTTTTAAATGGGCTGTTGGGGCCATACGATCGAATACAACATGGACTATCTGTTCGGCAGGATTCGGAAATAATTCCAAATCAGTTGCTTTTTCAGGAGCCTTTATGTCAAGGTTTGATTGCATTGTATTGTTTGGTGTATGCCCTGCTAAAGGCGTCACTGCACATGCTGACATAATAGCCGTTGGGCTATTACAATGAGACCCTGCGGCATTAAAAAGAATAGAGGTAACGCCACCAACACTTCCGTTAGTCAGCAAGTCGTTGATGGCACAACAATCGGACAGC
>JBFIJS010000197.1:0-7231 GCA_041600595.1 Saprospiraceae bacterium
CAGTTTGACGATCGCAATCCCGTTGTAAGCTCCTTTCGCCTCGTTGTGAGCATCGCGGATAATGGGGCTGGCAATGGTGAAAGAAGTTTCAAAACCAAAGGTCTTTTCGATGTGATTGATGTCGTTGTCGATCGTTTTGGGGATGCCCGCCACTGCGATCTTGAGCCCCCTTTTTTCAATCTCTTTCGCAATCGAAAGCGCACCGTGCAGCGTACCGTCTCCGCCAATCGTGAAAAGGATGTTGATGTTGTTCCGCTCCAGACAATCCACCATTTCCCCGACATCCTGTTGTCCTCTGGAAGAGCCGAGTATCGTTCCTCCAAACTGGTGGATATTGGAAACGTAAGCTGGTGTCAATTCTATAAACGGGTGGCCATATTCGGGAATAAACCCTTCGTAGCCATACCGAACACCCAGCACTTTGTTCACGCCGTAGCGGTAGTACAATGCCATGACCAGGCTTCGGATCACATTGTTGATGCCGGGGCACAGGCCACCGCAGGTAACAATGGCTGCCGTTGTTTTGGACGGATCAAAGAAAATATGCTCCCGGGGTCCGGCCCGTTCCATGCACAGGGGCATGTAGTCGACCTTACCATTGGTCGCAGTGGGGTCCCATTCTACATGAAACAACACCTTTTCTTCATTTCTGACAAAATTGAAAACTTGGTCCCCCTGAATAGTGGAGAGCCTGATTGGCGATTTGATTTTACCTGGTCCAAGGTTTTTGATCAATAAGTCTGAGGGTTTCATCCTTGGTAGTTTATCGGTTAAGCTAAATGTAATGAAAGAGGCAAGGTAGGAATTGAGGAAGAAATTTCTACAATAGCGCGGAAAAATTTGCGGAGAAATCAGATTGGCCGGGTCCGCTGTAGTACCGGCCCGAAAAAGTCTGGCCGCCTTTTACCGACACGGCAGCGACCGGGCCGGATGTAAGTTGTCAGGTATAATTCAAAAACAATTTAAGACTTGTCATCCAGCGGCCACCGGCGGCGTTGCGTTTCTTTCCGGCGCTTGTTCTGTTGGTGTACCCACAGAATAATTTTGACGCAGGCTGCGAATACGAGAAGCAGGAAAACTAAAAAGGTAACAAACATAGCGGTATCGTTTTGATGACGGGTAGTAGAACAGAGGAGAAGGAGATTGGTTTTGCCGGTCGTGTCGCAAGGCTGCCTGGACCGGGCTTACCAACCAAACGGGGCCGCAGGCACAAGGGCCTCAGCCATTGTACACCATCCACCAAATCAATCCTGCCAGCGGCGCCCAGTACACCACAAACATAAAATTCAGGATGAGCCAGGCCAACGGTAGTACCGGCAGAGTCATGAACCATTCCGACCGCCCCGATCCACTGTGAAACGGGCTGCGAAACGTTCTGAAAAAACCGTGCAGGGTCTTTTCCAGTCCATCTGCAAACGGAATGAAAACGACCCACACCGGAATAACCCAGCCCGGAGTGCTTTCGCTCACCGACCTACGCCGGCGGCGGACATTGCGGGATATGCCGATTTTACATTTCCACAGAAAAGGAATATTGATAAACAGGTAGATGAATTTCATGGCTTTTTACAGTACAAAACTGAATTGAACCGGCCCGTATGCGAGGACGCTGAACAGGCGCATAAATGACTGAAACCGAGTTCGGGTTTTACAGGAAAAACTTATTGTTGCAATAGTACAACATATAGTTTTTACACACATCTGATTCTGGCGTTATTTGTAAAAATATTTTTCCAGTAGACCTTTATTCAATTGGCAGACGGCTGCCCGTCAGTCCACCCCGAAGAAACGTTTCTCGAACACGTATCTTTTTCCGTAGAAATTATAAAAGAAGATAATGGCATTGACCAGGATCTTGGCCAGCCAATGATAGGAGTTGAGCAGGGGGATGTTCATGAAGAAAGCAAACAAGGTGGCATTCATTGCCCAGCCGCCAAAGGAAACGACCATGGCCAGCGCAAAGGTTTTGGACAATCCCCTTTTCTATGGAGAAGATGTATTTCTTCTGCAACATAAAATTGCAAACGACACCAACCGGATAGGAGATGAAATTGGCCTGTATTTTTGGAATGCCCAGTTGCAGCAAAAGGAAATAAAGGGCATAGTCGATGCCGGTGGCGGTGGCCGAAGCGGTGGCGTATTTAGCCTTGAGAAAAAACAGTTTTTTCAACGGAAGGAAAGATCGTTTCATCGCTGCGTGTTTGGATCGCCGGGTTGTGGTGCCCTCTGCCCTACCCCAGTTCTTTTGCAAAAAATGCCTGTACTTCCAGCCAGTTATCGACGCGTGTGAAACGGTTTTCGCTAATGTTGTGGGTAGCGGTGTACAACAGTCCTTTCCCATCGAAAGTCTCCAGGTTTTTCACGTGGTCGTCGATCATATAATCAGCCTGTATGATGCTTTTATCGCCGCAAAATACGATGTTTTTCCAGTGAATAAACGGGAAGTGGCGTTGCATCCAGTCCCTTTTGTCGGCCAGCGAGTTGCGGAATTCCATGGCCGCACTGACGACGAAAATCTCGTAGTGTTCGTGCAACCAGCGTACCACCTCCTGGCTGTTTTCCATGACGGGCAGGTCGGCAAAAAAACCGGGATCGTGGAGGTAGTTGCGGATGTGCTCGCCACCGACCATTTCATAGACTTTTTTCCCCCAGAATTCTTCCTGTGAAATACGGCGGCCGGTATCCTTGGCAAAATAATCCAGGAATTTAGGTGTCACATCAGCAATCACTTCGTCCATGTCGAGGGCGATGCGTTTCCGTTGGGCAGGTTGCTTATTCATCATTGATACATTTTATCCGTTGACGGCATTGACGGCAAAACGGAATTCCAGCGTTCCAAATGCTTTCACTCCCTCGGCAGCTTTTTTCAGGATGTCGGGCAATTGTTCCTTTTCCTCATCCGACCATTGCCCCAGCACATAGTCCACCTGTCGGCCTTTCTGAAAATCGTTTCCGATCCCGATCCGCAAGCGGGCGTAATTATTGCCACCAGTCATCTGATCAATGTCTTTAAGGCCATTGTGACCGCCGTCGCTGCCTTTGTTGCGCATGCGCAATTTTCCGAAGGGGAGGTTGAGGTCATCTAAAACCACCAGCAGGTTTTCCTTGGGGATGTTTTTTTTGGTAAGCCAGTGTCGCACTGCTTTACCGCTCCGGTTCATGTAGGTGGAGGGTTTGAGGAGAACGAACGAACGGCCCTTGTGCTTGAACTCAGCGATATCGCCCAGGGTGTCGTTCTTGAAAGAGACATTGAATTCTTGAGCCAGAAAATCGACCACTTCGAAGCCAACATTGTGACGGGTGTGGTCGTATTCCGGGTCCATATTGCCAAGGCCGGCTATCAGGTATTTCATTGGATCAGGATTTTCCGGCGGGTTAGCGGAAAATAACCGTTGGAAAATGTTAGTAAAAAAACTCATATTGCCTTTTTGATTTTTTTGGGACGCAAAAGTAACGGTTTAACGTTATATCAGTTCAATGGCCTGCCGGAATGATTTCGGCCGGTGTTGGGTGCCATCTTTTTCGATCATCATTTACCGTGAAAAAACTGACCGACATACTCTACTCCTTCCCGTTTCAGCTGCTGATCATGCACTTGCGGAGCAATCTGTTGCTGATTTTTACCTGGGCATTGCTGGCCATGATGGTGACGGGGAGCATGGGTGGAAAGTTTGGGTTGCAATACCTGTTTCTTTCGCCCGAGTATCTGGGAAAAGTCGGCTTTTGGAGTTTTTTCTACGTTGGCATTGGGTTTGGCGCCCTGGTCATGAGCTGGAACCTGACCACCTATTTACTCAGTGCTTACCGCTTTTCGTTTTTAGCTTCACTCGGCCGGCCGTACACAAAATTTGCCCTCAACAATATATTGGTACCGGGCGGGTTTGCGGCACTTTACCTCTACACTTATTACCAGTTCGGAACCGTTTACGAGCTAAAAAATGCCGGGGAGGTGCTATGGAATTGTTTCGGTTTTCTGTGTGGATTCACCTCGCTGATTCTGCTGATTTCGCTCTACTTCAATTTCACCAATAAAGACATCTTCACGCTGCTGAAAATTAATGAACGCAATAAGATCGAAGGAAAAATAGCCCCGAACAAAGAAGACCTGCCCATTCTGGAGGACATTCGCCTGAACCGCAATCAGTGGCGGGTAGACACTTACCTTACCGAAACCCTGCGCCCGCGACTGGTGAGGAGTGTGGCACATTACGACCCCATGCTGTTGCTGCGGGTATTCCGGCAAAACCATTTGAATGCCCTGGTAGTCCAGCTGTTTACGTTTATCATCCTAATTGCGCTGGGCGGTTTTATGGACCGGCCGGCCCTGCGCCTCCCGACGGGCGCCAGTATTTTTCTTTTGGCCAGTATTCTTATGGCAGTGGCCGGGGCTGTTTCCTATTGGTTCAACAAATGGCGGGTAACAGGGATTCTGCTGCTGTTGTTTTTCATCAATATGCTGACCCGCAACGATTTATTTCATCATAAAAACAAGGCGTACGGACTCGATTACAGCACCGAACCAGCTCTTTACCAGCCCGACAGCCTCAAACGATTCACCACACCAGCCAATGTGGCCGCCGATAAACAAACGACCATCCGCATCCTGGAAAACTGGAAAAAGAAAGTTGCTCCGAGAGGAGGCAAACCCAAAATGCTGTTTTATTGCGTGAGCGGCGGCGGGCTGAAATCTGCGGCCTGGTCAACCTTGGTCTTGCAAATGGCTGACAGCCTGACGGGCGGCAAGTTCATGGATCAGACCGTTCTGATTTCCGGAGCATCCGGCGGTATGCTCGGCTCGACCTATTACCGGGAACTCGCCCTGCGCAGCAAACTCGGGGAAAATACCGACCGCTATTGTCAGGATCATATTTATACCATATCGCAGGACCTCCTCAACCCCATTTCCTTTACGATCATCACCAACGACCTCTTCCTGCCCTGGGCCAGTTTTGAGGAGGGTGGCCATCGGTACAAAAAAGACCGGGGTTATATTTTTGAAAAAGCTTTCAACGAAAACACCAATGGCCTGCTGGCCAAAAATATCGGCGACTATGCCCAACCGGAGCGGGATGCCCTCATTCCGATGGTGTTTATTACCCCGTCAATTGTCAACGACGGGCGGCGGCTGGTCATTTCTTCCCAGCCCGTCAGTTATATGATGGTCGAGCCGGCAGGTGTGGATATCCCTTTTTCGATTCAGGTGGATGCTGTTGATTTTGGCCAGTTATTTAAAAAACAAGGGGCCGAAAATCTCCGTTTTACAACAGCCCTGCGCATGAATGCCACCTATCCTTACGTACTGCCAAACGTGACCCTGCCAAGCGAGCCCGCTATCGAAGTGCTGGATGCCGGTTTCCGCGACAACTTTGGCCTGAAATCCGCCACTCGTTTTGTCACTGTTTTTAAAGATTGGATTAAGGAAAATACCGGCGGCGTCGTCTTCGTCATTGTCCGGGCATTTGATCGTGACCACACCATTGCCAGCAATGACAACCAGGGTATCCTGGAAACGATTTTCAACCCCCTGGAAATTGCTTTTAAAGTCATCAGCCTGCAAGACTATGAACACGACAACGAGCTCGGTTTTCTGTACGATATGCTGGGCAAAGATCATTTCGATCTGATTCGCTTTACTTACCGGCCCAGCCAATACCTGAAAGATTCTCCTATCTCTTTTTACCTGACGGAAAGAGAACGGAAAGACATCATTGATGGGATCAACTCACCGGAAAGCCAGGCAAGCCTGCAACAACTGATGAAGGTTCTGAAATAAAGTCCCGGGCTCCGGGAACCCTGTGTGCGATACGGGTCTAATTCAAGCTGCGAATGAAGTGTGGATTTTGTCGTTTGGCGATCGAATTTATCAGGAAATATCTGTTTTAAAATGACCGTACATTACAAAATGCCTGGAAACCAGAAAATTATCTGCTACTGAATTTACTTTCCTCGAAAGAGTTCGTTATATTTGTCAGCGTTCCGGAAAATGGCAGCCTGTTACGGCACTCTAACCAAGCTCTCCTCTCCGGTTCTGCTTTTAAGCTTCCTCTAATTTTATTGAACCACAAAAATCCAAACGTATGAAGTCAATACTCATTGGCATCGACTCCCAGCCTTACGGCGCATCTGATAAACTACCAGCAATAGCCAATTGCAGAATTTTTCACACGACGTCGGTGTCATCTGTAAAAGAAGCGCTCCGATTGCTGGCGGCACCATTTCTCCAACTTATCTTTTTAAAAATTAAAAGCTGTATTGTCACCGGCAATGAGCAACTAAAACAAAGGACTGCTTTATGCCTTTTATCCCATGTCAAAAGCCTGGGATAAATGATTCATTATTAAAACCACGAATGCTATCTGATTATTTTTTCTAAACCGAATGTCGAAAAGATCGACACCTTAATTAATCCAAAAACACCTTTTCATTTAAATGAAGCTTTTTATTTCATAATCTTTTAAATTTTAAATTTTATTAAAACTTGAACGTTTTTTACAGATCAGAAAAAACCCAGTGCACTAACTTGTGCATATTAACCAAGCACAAAAAACTAACCCAATGTTCTATCATGAATCGCAACCGGCCAGACCGCTACGTTCTTTTGTAAAAACTTACGCTGTTATACATAAAAAACAATTAACCGGCAGTCATCCATTCAGGTATATACACCCGTACCTTCACAACACGCTGGGCATTCCCTGTGCTTTTGACACTGATAATTCCGAAAAAAATAATTCACCGGGCAAAGGGGTACCGGCCGATATAATCTGGCCGGGTAAAGTACCGGAAGATAGCTGGGCAGAAACAATTGAAAAGGAGTACTTTTTTATCATTTTTCATCCTGATCAATACGCCTGCCTGTTTCCCTTTTCCATTCTTGATTTTTGCAAAAACACAGTCCCGCTCTACAATATCAGGGAAAAACCTTTATTGGAATATTATGAGCGAATGATGTTGACGAAGACAACGGAAGAACGAATAAATACTTCCAACAAATGCCTTTTAAAGCGCCTGGAAATCATGGAACAAAACAAGCCGATCACCAACATGGCGATCAGGTTGATCCACTCGGATTTACAATCAAATATCCATGACATTTCCGAACAACTACAATTAACAGACCGGCATTTCCGAAGGTTATTTTTTTCCGATATGAACATATCGGCCAAACAGTACCAAAAATTAATGCGGCTTTGTGCGGCCATTAATATGCTGGATAAATGGGGCAGCGGAC
>JBFIJS010000198.1:0-7218 GCA_041600595.1 Saprospiraceae bacterium
TCATTCCCGGCCCGATGCCGGGGTAGGGGAACCGTTTTTTTTTACTTTTAAACAGCCCATTCGGCCCGGGCCCCGCTGTTTCCGGACATGGAACTCACTAAAAGATGCAGGCCGAACTCTGCCAGTGGTAAAAAGAAGAAGGTGGAAAATGCCGCACACATAGCCATAAAAAATCCGATGAAGATATAATCGAGATGAGCATGAACAGCCATGGAAGGGATGGACAAAACAGCCGTCGTAAAATTGTTGCTGCTAAAGGCTTGTCCCATGGCAAAAGGGTCATTGAGCGCTTCTGTAGCGCCCATTTTTTTGAAACAATGGCGCACAAACATCATGTTGCAGGCCCGCACAACTATCCCCGAAAAATACCCGAGATTGTCCTGTGCTTTCAGGTGAGCATCCACCAGATCCTGGGCCGTCATGCCGGCGATTTCGATTTTCGAATGGACGACCATGTCCTGGATTTGCATCATCGTTTCCTGACCATGTTTGATAAATTCTCCCGAGGCTGCGTCAACAATATCACCGGCAGCGGAGTGTACTCCGCTTAAAATTCCGGCGCTGCCGCCAAAGACTACAAACAAAACAGGCAGGTACAGATAATTGAGCTTGGCCACGAATGTCCACAATCCGAAAGACCGGTTGAACCACCTGCGTCGGCGACCATAGTTGATGAAAAGAATGGCGGTCACCAGCCCGATCGCTGCGAACAAAATGCCTTGACCGATGATGGTCATCATTGCTGAACCGATGTGATGGATAATGGTGTCTAAAAAATTGTGGGTTTCCATGATTGTAATATTTGAAGTTTAAGGTTGAAGGTTACAATCATTGGTTGAAAAGCGCCGGCAACGGTACCCACTCCTTTTTTTATCCGGTAAGTATTTTTAGAAAAGCAGGGACGTGGAGAAGACTCAAAGCATATGGAACCGGCAAGGAAGCATGACTGGTAATAAGTTCAAAATCAATACGATACAGACCGTTGGTGCCGTTAATCAGAAGTAGGTGCTAATTTTGCCATCAGACTGCTGTACTTTTACATCGCCATTTTCAGGGCCTCTGGTTTCGGCCCTTACAAATTCAGATTTAAATTGATTATTTACCTGCTTACATTTTTGTGGTCCTCCTTTGCTCCCACTGCTCACGATTTCAAAATGAGTGTGTGTGAAATTAATTACGTGCAGGAACGGGAAGCATTCGAGGTACGATTTTACATTTTTCAGGATGACCTGAAGGAGACCTTGTACGGTGACCCCCTGGCGGCTCAGCTGGAAGAGGCAGCCGTCCGGACTTACATTTTGGAGCACGTTGAAATCCAGCTGAACGGACGGCAGATGGCGCTGGATTATTCCGGAATCAAAGAGCGGAGCGATCAGGTTCAAGTGATTTTTTTCTCCAAAACCTATAAGTTGGAGGAGCTTCGTAATGTATTGGTCATCAATGATTTATTGCTGGATAAATTTAAAAAGCAGACCAATATGGTCTATCTCTCCATCCCCGGGCACAACCGTCTCACCAAAATTTTAAACCTCGCAAGCAACGAAGGTCGCTTCGACCTGTAACCATCTACACCGGCCGGCAGATGGGCCGTTTGCCGCTGTTATTTTTTATTTTTGAATAAATATTTAAGTGAACTTAAAAATATTATATAGTTTTGTGTAAATAATATTAAAATGAAGAGTGAAACATTTTACACTTTACTATTTTTTTGCTTCCATTTTACCCTGAGCGCCCAGTCTGCTGCCGTCGGTGGGACGGTGGTTGATGCGTACGGGCCACTCCCATTTGCCACTGTTGCTGTAGAAAATACCACAATTGGCACCAGTGCGGATGCCGCAGGGGTATTTCACCTGAAAGGGATTTTGCCGGGTCCGCAGGTTTTGGTAATCAGTGCAGTTGGTTACAAAACCCGGAGAAGTACGATCACATTTGCCGCAGGCGAAAAAAAAGACCTGGGTAACATAAAGTTGGAAGAAGATGTGCTGGGGTTGGAAAAAGTAGTCGTCACCGGAACGATGACCCGAACTTTCGTGAAAGACTCACCCATAAAGGTGGAAGTGTTGACGGGTCAATACCTGATGGACAACCGGGCCCCTGCAAATCTGGTTGAAAGCATTGCTCTGGTGAATGGCATTGAGGAAGTCGTAGAGTGTGGCGTGTGTGGAACCAATAGTCTGAGGATCAACGGGTTGGAAGGTCCCTACACATCGGTGCTGATGGATGGAACCCCCATGTTCGGCAACCTCGCTTCGGTCTATGGCCTGAACGGCATCCCCGCTTCGGTCATCGACCGGCTGGAGGTCGTGAAAGGCCCAAGTTCTACCCTTTACGGATCGGAAGCCGTGGCGGGGGTCATCAATATTATTACCAAAGACCCCAAAAGGCAACCATTTTTTTCCGCGGATATCAGAAGCACAACCCACCGGGAAGTATATGGCAACCTTGGGTTCTCGGTACCGGTTGGGAAGTGGAGTGGTTTTGTCGGGGCCGATTATGCCTACGTCAATGAATTTCACGATGAGGTGGCCGACGGGTTTGGCGATGTAGTCGGGACGGATCGTATCTCGGTTTTTACAAAATGGTCGTTCGACAACCAGGACGATCGTCCGCTATTTCTGGCGGCCAAATTTCTTTACGAAGACCGGCACAACGGCGTTTTCGAGTACCTGGATAACCGGGCTTACAAACGGATTCGGGGGAGTGATGCTATTTACGGCGAAAGCATTTTTACCAACCGTTTTGAGTTCTTTGGAACGTATCCG
The DNA here is from genome assembly GCA_041600595.1 of Saprospiraceae bacterium. GTDB lineage: Bacteria > Bacteroidota > Bacteroidia > Chitinophagales > Saprospiraceae > UBA6168. The sequence goes on from JBFIJS010000198.1 coordinate 2,763, forward strand.
ATGCCATTTTCCAAAGATCTAAAACTGGACTTTTCCTTTAGCCATCACGACCAGGACAGCTACTACGGCAGCGACCATTATGTGGCACAGCAACGGATTGGCTTTGCGAATTTGCTGTGGGATAAAAAAATTGGAGAAAACAGCATTGTCGGAGGGGCCACCTTCCGGCACCAGTTTTACGATGACAATACCATCGCCACCCAGACCGACGGCCGGAGCCAGCCGGATGTGCAATTCATTCCCGGTATTTTCGCCCAGAATGAATGGTCGCCAATGGAGTCTTTTTCCGTTTTGCTGGGGGCCAGGCTCGATCATTACACGCAGCACGGGCCAATTTTCGCACCCCGGTTCAATGTCAAATATAAAACCGGCGATTGGTCCACTTTGCGGCTGAATATGGGGACGGGATTTCGCATCGTCAATCTGTTCACGGAAGACCATGCCTTTGTCACCGGCCAACGGACGGTAGAAATCGTAGAAGATCTTTCCCCGGAGCGATCCTGGAATGTATCCCTTCATTTCAACCAGGTGCACAACCTGATGGGCGGACAGGGCACGTTCGATATTGATGCTTTTTACACTTACTTCAACAATAAAATTATTCCCGATTATGATACGCCCGGAAAAATCATCTACAGCAATTCGGCCGGGCATGCTACCAGCCGGGGGGTCAGTTTTAGTTTTGCCCAAAATTTCCTGTTTCCGCTGTCTTTCAACCTGGGCGTGACGCTGCAGGCTGTTGATCAGAAAGAACTGAACGCCGAAGGCAATTTTGTGCGAACGCCCGTTGAGTTCGCTCCCCGTTACAGCAGCAACGGAACACTCAATTATCGCTGGCGCAAACATGGACTGTTGGCCGCCTGGACCTTCAACCTGACCGGGCCGATGCAACTTCCGGAAGTGTTCGACCTCGATGAAAATGGTCAGCCCCTGGCCACACCCCGCCCGACCCGCTCGACGACCTGGTCGCGCCACACTCTTCAATTGACGAAGGTCTTTAAAAAGACAGGAATGGAAATTTACGGTGGGGTCGAGAACTTGTTCAACTACCGGCAGCCCATCTCGCCGCTGGTCGGTATCAACGACCCTAACGCTCCGGTCGGTTTCAGCCCATATTTTGATACGGTGTACGCTTATGCCCCATTGGCCGGCAGGGAGTTTTATCTGGGGGTTCGCTGGGAAATCAAAAAGAAATAATGCTCACTGTGAGTCCAGCCAGCCTGGGTTGAAAAAAGATTCACTATAAGGAGAAACCCTTTGAACGACGACCTGAATGATGCGATCAGCCTTGTCCGGAAATCGGCATGCCCGCATTGATATGAGTATGGTTGAGGTCACATTGACACCAGGGGGAGACAACTAATGAAGGAGGCACGTGTTGATTTATTTTCCCGGTCAGCCACACTCGCTGAAAATGCCCGGGGAAAGAGTTGCCGAAAAGTTGTTTTAATTTGGAAACAGACCCACCCAGCGTGCAGGTATTCCGGACAACCGGGACGTTTCCAGGTTCATCTTTCACCATTGAGTCATTCAAATTTAAAAATACCATTTCTCGATTTTGGGGGCAGCGGCTCTGTCCTCCATTTTGCCCACGCCAACGGTTTCCCTCCCGCTTGTTATCGGACCCTGTTGCAGGCATTGACGCCTGACTATCACGTGCTGGCCATGCACCAGCGACCGCTATGGGAAGGTAGTCAGCCCGACCGCTTCCAAACCTGGGAGGTGCTCGGTGATGATCTGATCCGGTTTTTGGACGAGAACAACCTGAGGGATATCATTGGAGTGGGGCACTCCATGGGCGGAGTGGCAACGGTCATTGCGGCAGCAAAAAGACCGGACTTGTTCAGTCAGCTGGTTTTGATCGATCCGGTGCTGTTTCGGGGGCCGCTGCATTATTTCAACGGATTGCTGCCGGTCTGGCTGCGAAAGAAGATTGTCCCGATTGCCAAAGTGGCGATGAAAAGGAAGGACCAATGGCCGGATAAACAAGCGGCTTATAAGTCTTTACGCCAAAAATCTGTATTTCGATTGATTCCCGATCCTGTGTTTGCAGAGTTCATTGCCGGCAGCATCCGGGAAAACCAGGACGGAACCGCTTCTCTGAGGTACTCAAAGGAATGGGAGGCACAGGTGTATTGCACGCCTACGAATGTTTGGCAGCGTCTGGCCGGTCTGACCATGCCAACTTTAGCCATCAAAGCAGATGGTACCAACCTTTTGTATCCGCCGGTTTGGGAAAAATGGCAGGAGGTGCAGCCCGGCGCCCGGTTTGAAATCATCGAAAAGGCAAGCCACCTGGTACCTTTGGAGCGGCCCGGGGAACTGGCACAGCGAATGCGGCTTTTTTTAGCAGCCTCTCCCTGATTTTACGTTTGGACCAGGGTGTCAATTCCGGTGATAAAAATCAACCTGGTGCTTTTGGCCGCCAGAGGAACCTCTTAAATATTACCTTTGCCCCGCCCTCCGGAAAAGGGGAATTACCTCCAGGGAATACGGGGCGCCGCACGAAAACGCTCGGGTTTTCCGCAGCGGATCAGAGGAATTATTTTATAACAGATTTTAATTCATAAATCATTCTAAAGCATTATTAAAAACTTATTGACCATGGATTTAATGAAAAAAGGAACCAAAGCCTACAGTATTTTCGCTATGAAATGCCCGCGTTGCCACGAGGGAGATCTGTTTGAAACTGGTTCGTTTTCTTTTCAGAAATCGTTTGATATGCCAGAAAAATGTCCCCGGTGTGGACAGAAATATTTTCTCGGGCCCGGTTTTTATTACGGGGCGATGTTCATTTCCTACATCATAACGGGCTTCTATGCGCTGATCTTCTGCGGGGTATTGATCCTCGGTTTTGGTTTATCCTGGCAAACCGCCTTTTTCACCATGCTGGCGAGTATGATCATTCTGTTCGTTTGGTTTTTTCGCCTGGCCAGGGCGGTCTGGATTAATTTTAACGTTAAATTTGACCCTGACCTGAATGTTTAAAAACAGGACCGGGCCCCGGCTGCCTGTTCATTTCGCGGCCCAGATCGGCTGCAATTTTCCCGGATTTGTCGAAGACCGACTTCAACCGGCTTGGCTGACGTCAGTCGAACCAATCTTTTCATTCTTGCAAAATCACAACTTAACATGGATATTTTGAACACCCCTGAGGAACGGTTTGCCAACCTGCCCGATTACCCATTTCAACCAAATTATCTGGAGTTGGAACCGGGACTGAAAATGCATTACGTGGATGAAGGCCCAAAGGATGGGCAGGTCGTATTATTGCTCCACGGCCAGCCAAGCTGGTCCTATTTATACCGCAAAATGATACCGGTCTTTGTGGAGCAAGGTTACCGCACTATTGCTCCCGATCTGATTGGTTTTGGAAAATCCGGAAAACCGGCCAGTCAGTCGGATTACACCTATGCCCGGCATTTACTGTGGTTAGAAACCTTTGTGCAAAGTCTTGGATTAAAATCGATTAACTTGTTTGCGCAAGATTGGGGCGGTCTGCTCGGTCTGCGCATGGTGGCGGCCTATCCCGACCGGTTCCGGACGGTCACGATTGGAAATACAGCATTGCCGACCGGCGATCAGGCTATGCCGGAAGCGTTCACACAGTGGGTAGCTTTTGTCAAATCCGTTTCCTATTTGCCTTGTGGAAAAATCCTGCAGGCATCGACTGTCTCTGAGTTGACGGCAGCGGAGATGGCAGCTTATGATGCGCCTTTTCCCGATGCTTCTTACCAGGCCGGCGCCAAAATTTTTCCTTCCCTGGTGCCCGTTAGCCCCGATAATCCCGAGACCAGAAATAACCGCCTGGCCTGGCAGCAACTGGGACAATTCGAAAAACCTTTTCTCACGCTTTTTAGCGACAGCGACCCAATCATGAAGGGTGGGGAAAAAGTTTTCCAAAAATTAGTGCCGGGGGCAAAACACGAACAGCACACCATTATTTCCGAAGGCGGTCATTTTTTGCAGGAAGATAAAGGAGCCGAAATTGCCCGGAAAATGATTGATTTCATTACCACTGGTGCTGTCTGATGTCAGTCTGTAAACCCTCATTCCGGTTTTGAAAATCCCTGACTATTTGTTTGGGGTTCATCCGGGAGGCGACTGCTCCTGCCCCGCATTTTTCCTACTGCTCTAATGATAGCATTATTCAGATTTCGGCTTGTTATGCAGCAATTGTTGACACTTCTCTGCCTGTTCTCCGGGCTTTTCGAAATACAGGCCCAGTCCCCCGCGGCATTGCATGTTCATTTTGACCGGGAGTATTACGCTGTGGGCGATGATGTTTGGTTCAAGGTGTACGCACTCAACAGGGACAGTGTGAAAAGCAAGGTGCTGTACGTTGACTGGGTGGATTGGAAAGGCGAGGTTCGAAGCAGCCACAAATTGCTTCTGGAAAATAAATCAGCGGCGGGAGATTTTCGTATCCCGCCTGATTGGGAAGAAGGCCTTTACA
>JBFIJS010000199.1:0-7198 GCA_041600595.1 Saprospiraceae bacterium
CCCCCGGCCTGCTCCACGATGAAGCTCAGCGGATTGCACTCGTAAAGCAGGCGAAGTTTACCCTGAGGGTATTTACGGGTATTGGGGTAGAGGAAAATCCCCCCCTGAAACAAGATCCGGTGGATATCCGACACCATCGAGCCGATGTAGCGAAGCCCGAAATTGGAATCGGAACAATGGTCAATATAGCGCCGCATTTCCACGTCAAATTTCAGATAATAACCCTGATTAACGGAGTAGAAATTACCTTTTTCCGGAATTTTTATGGCCTGGTGCGACAAACAAAACTCACCGATCGTTGGGTCGAGGGTGAAGCCGTTCACACCATTGCCGGTTGTGTACACCAGGATGGTGGAAGTGCCATACAACACATAGCCGGCAGCCACCAGTTTGCTGCCTTTTTGGAGGAAATCCTCTTTGGTACATGGCCCGGAGGCATCGCTCAGCCGTTTGTAGATACCAAAGATGGTCCCTACCGAAACGTTGACATCGATGTTGGATGAGCCGTCCAGCGGGTCCATAACGACCACGTATTTACTGACTTTTCCATCGACAGCCGGAATAGGGATGAACTCTTCGTTCTCTTCCGAAGCTATGCCGGCGCACTCCCCACTGTTTTTCAGGCATTCGATTAATTTTTCGTTGGCGTAAAGATCCATTTTCTGCACACTGTCGCCGTGCAGGTTTTCATTGCCAACGGCTCCTAAAATATTGAGCAAACCAGCCTTGTTGACCTCGCGGTTAACAATCTTGGCTGCTACCCCAATATCCCGCAACAGGCCGGTTCGTGCACCGGGTGCCCGCGAATGTTCTTTTTGCCGCCGGATGATGAACTCATCTAACGTTACAATTCGGTTTTGCATTGATTAGGTTTTAAATGGTCACTGTAATTAAGATAAACGGCGGATGAATTAGGGCAACATCCACCGCTCAATAAGTAAAAATCTCAAAATCGGGTAGCCATATAATGAGGCAGCATGGCTCTCCAGGTTGGCCAGTCGTGCCGCATATCGGGCCCCCAGATATCCAGTTCGTGTGGAATGCCTTTACTGCTCAAAACACCGGAAAACCTTTTGGACGCCTCCGGGCTTTCGTAGGCCCCCGAACCGGTCAGGATGTGGATATGGTTGGCCTGGCGCAGGCGGGGCAGAAAATAATCATCGTTCAGATTGGGGATGTAAGAAATCGGAGAGTTGAAATAGACATCCTCATCATAATATCCGTCGGTGTAGGTTTGCAGATCGTAAACACCGCTCATCGCAATAACTCCATCGAGCAAATCAGGCCTTTTGAAGTATAAGTTAGCAGAATGCAACGCACCAAGTGAGGCTCCCGACACATAAATTGGTGTTTCCCAACTCGTATGATTTTTTATAAATGGAACGACCTCGCGGTAAACGTAATCGTTGAATTGTTGGTGACGCATACTTTTGTGGCGGGGGTGCATATTTTTGTTGAGCCAGCTTTCCGAGTTAATGCTGTTGATGGAAAACACTTTAAACTTTCCCGAATTGATATGCTCGCTGATAGCATCTATGAGCAGAAAACGCTCATACTCCAAATAGTCAGCAGCGGCAGTAGGCAATAAAAGTAAGGCATGTCCATAATTGCCGTAGACGACAATTTCCATGTTTTTGTTCAAGGACGGACTGTACCAATGATGAATTTCACGGTGCATGTAATATAGTTTAAGGTTTAGAAGGTTTTGCTTTGGAGGTTTCGATTGCACAGCCAGGCCCCTTGCCCAAGTACAAAACGAGTACTTTCCCAACTACAAAACCCGGTACCGGATAAGAGGCACAAAGATATTTTTATAATTTCGCCTGCCCAAATTATGCGTGGAGTATTCACATGGATAAATGCCGCCTGCATATGGGCTGCACGGGACACCTGCTGTACCCCTCCCCTGACCGGCCTTGCAGAACTTTGTCTGACTGAAGAAATTGATCGGTGAATAAGAATATTCCCCAATCACTTCGTTTTGGGTATAAATGCGGAAACAGCATAACCAATTGCAAGGTCAGCTGTTAATTGGAAACCGGATGACGAGCCCACGATGTTTTACCCGAATGGTGGCATATAAGGTTGTCCGCTGGCAATGATGCCCTTAAAGTCCGCACAAATTCAAAAAAATACGCACAAAAAAATACATGCATCATTTAAGTTATCTCAATAAGTTTTTTCTCAAATACCGATTCCGGTTTGGTTTGGGCGTGGTTTTCATTTTTATTTCCAATTACTTTCTTTCCCTGCAGCCTCAGGTCATCCGACAGGCCCTTGACATGGTGATCGAAAATATAGCGTTGTACCGTATGTACGACGGCTTCGGGTTGCAAACCCAGGCATTCGATCATTTTGGAAAAATCCTGCTTTTCTTTGGGATGATTGTAGTAGTTCTTGCTTTATTGATGGGCATCTTTTTGTTTATGGTTCGGCAAACGATCATCGTCATGTCCCGTCTGATCGAATACGACTTGCGGAAGGAAATTTTTTCCCATTATGAAAACCTCCACCAGGCATTTTACAAGAAAAACAGCACGGGCGACCTGATGGCCAGGATCGTGGAGGATGTATCCAAAGTAAGGATGTATCTGGGGCCGGCGATTCTGTACGGTATCAACCTGGTAACGCTTTTCTGTCTGGTGATATATTCCATGATCAAAGTCAGCCCCCAACTGACGCTGTATTGCCTGGCACCCCTGCCCGTTTTATCGATCTCCATCTACTATGTGAGTTACCTCATTCATAAGAACAGCGCCAGAATCCAGCAACAGTTGTCGAACCTGACCAGCATTACGCAGGAAGTTTATTCCGGGATCCGGGTGGTCAAGTCATATGTACAAGAGCAGCCCATGAACAAGTTTTTTGAAAAAGAAACGCAGATATACATGGATCGCTCGCTCGACCTGGCCAGGGTCAACGCCTTGTTTCACCCGACCATGATCATTTTGATTGGATTAAGTACGGTCATCACCGTTTACTTCGGGGGTAAACAAGTCGCCAACGGCACTATCACAACGGGTAACATAGCCGAGTTTATCATTTATGTTAATATGCTGACCTGGCCGGTCACTGCCCTGGGCTGGATCAGTTCGATCATCCAGCAGGCATCGGCATCCCAAAAGCGGATCAACGAGTTTCTGAGTATTGAGCCGGCCATTAAAACTCCTCCCCGTGCAAAGGGGCCGGAAAAAATAACCGGTTCGATCGCCTTTGAGAATGTAAGCTTTACGTACCCCGATACCGGCGTGAAAGCATTGAAAAACATCAGCTTTTCCCTTAACCCCGGAGAGAAACTGGCCATTATCGGAAAAACAGGCAGTGGTAAGACCACCATCGGTGAATTACTCATCCGTTTGTACGACGTCAGCGAAGGCAGCATCAAGGTGGACGGAACGGACGTGCGTGAGCATCGTCTTTCCACCCTGCGGACCGGCATAGGTTATGTCCCTCAGGATGTTTTCCTTTTCTCGGATACCATTGCCAATAACGTTCGTTTCGGGAAGTCCGGGGCTACTCAGTCCGAAGTAGAGCGGTTCACATCGTATGCCGCCATTCACCGGGAATTGGCAGAACTGCCCGAAGGCTATGACACGATGGTCGGCGAAAGAGGCGTCACCTTGTCCGGAGGTCAAAAGCAGCGAATGTCAATCGCCCGGGCCCTGATCAAAGAACCAGACGTGGTCGTATTGGACGACTGCCTCAGCGCCGTAGATACCAATACCGAAAAAGTGATTCTGAGCTACCTGCGGGACAACCTCTCCGACAAGACCGCCATCATCATTACACACAGGATCTATTCGTTTTTAAACTTTGATAAAATTATCGTGCTGGACGATGGGGAAATCGTGGAGCAAGGCACCCATGAAGAGTTATTAGCCGGAAAAGGTTATTATCTGGAGCAATACGAAAAACAAACGATGGAAGAAGCACTGGATGGTAAAGAATAGCCGGTAACCACTGGCTTTATTAGGGTTTTGGGACATTTTTTCTAAAATACGAGCCACAATTTTGATATTTCAATCAATTAACTACTTTTGTCATGTTTAAAGCTTGTTAAGATATAACCAACTTTCGAACAGGCACTATTTTATTCACCAAATACTCTTTAAACAAGTGGAAAAAGACAGAAGATTTGAGAGCGTATATTCCAAAAAAGTGAGAGCAGGAAAACGCAGAACTTACTTTTTCGATGTGCGCCGGACCAAAGGAGACGATTTCTACCTTACGCTGACTGAAAGCACCAAAAAATTTCACGGAAACGGCTACGAACGACACAAAATCTTTCTCTACAAGGAAGATTTTAACCGCTTCAAAGAAGGTCTGGATGAAGTCATTGATTACATCAAAACAGAACTCATGCCTGACTATGACTACGAAGAATTTGACCGCCGCCAAGCCGAGTGGGAAGAAAGAAGAGCAGCAGAAGAAGCAGACGGAATCAGCCGGCCATACTCTAAAGACGATGACGGTGACGAGGAGGTTGAAGATGAAGATGATATGAGCTGGTAAGTCAAATCTCTTTTGCCAGGCACCAGGCAGAAAATATCAAAGTGAAGGTTGTATTAAGCAGATGAGGTTAAATAATCGACACTCCAAAAAAGGATATAGTATTGATTTATAAACTGTTGTAAAACTGAAAACTGCTATTTGCTAACTTGATACTGCCGACTGCCGATCCCCTCTCTGTCGAGCTTATTTTCCGGAACAAAACGAAGCCGTTTGATCAAAGACGGCTTCGTTTTGTTTTTTTAGCCCACTATTGATCCCCGCAGACCAAGTTCAATAACTTCCAATTGCTGGACTTTCCCCGCTTCTATCTCAAATCGCATCGCTGTTCGCATTCGGTGAAATCCCTCTTTACCACAAGCTCCCGGATTTAAATGCAGTAGCCCGAGTTGCTGGTCGGGCATCACTTTCAGGATATGCGAATGACCGCAGATGAAAAGCCCCGGCGGTTCCGATTTGATCAATGACCTGACCCGCTGGTTGTATTTTCCCGGATAGCCGCCAATATGCGTCATCCAGACATCCAGTCCTTCACAATTGAACCGCAAGTTCTCCGGATACCTGCGTCTGATAACGTGCGAATCTATATTTCCAAAAACAGCCCTGAACGGTTTAATGGCCTCCAGCTGGTCAGCGACCTCCGGGTTACCGATATCACCGGCGTGCCATATTTCATCACAATGCTGAAAATGGGTCAGAATAGTCGGATCCAGGTAACTGTGGGTATCCGAAAGCAGTCCGATTTTTTTCATAAAATGGTAAATGATCCGAAGAGGCCGGGATCGGTTTCTTTGATTCAATAGTCAACAACCACTGGGGTGGCTTTGAATTTTTCGCTCAATTCCTTAAGTACACTTTCTACTTCATTGCTTCTGGAGGCCGGAATTTCCACCCCTACCCGATGGAGATTGTCCCGCTTTTTGGTGGTAGCCAGATAGCCGGCTTTTTCCAGATCCCGGGCAAATTTTTTGGCATTGTCCAACTGCCCGAAGCTGTGTATTACTATAAATATCTTTTTACCCGGGAGAGGTTCTACCTCCACTTTTTCTTCTACCGGGGATTTGTTCTCAGGAGGCAGAGCATTTGTACCGGCATCCAAACCAGCCCGGTCCCCATCGGTGGCAGCCAAGTCATCCTTAACGGCAGGTTCATTATCAGCTACATCCGGTTTGGGTTTCACATTGACACGTTCCTGCGGAACCTGGGCGGGTTGATCCCCGCAGCCTTTCAACCAAAGAAACAAACTCAGAGCCAGCAGAATGGCGGCCAGCACGATCAGGGTGGGCAATATTTTTTCTGCCCAGCTGCCCGCTGCCGCTTCCAGCGAAGGCCGTTGTTTGGTCGGGCCGGTGGCTGTTTGTCCGGTCGGTTTGGCGGTGGCCGGAGCAGCGCTGACTGTATTTTTTTGCCGGACGATGGGGTTGAACTTTACGGTTGGGAGGCCAAAAGACTCCAGGGCAAAATTTGTACTGTCCGGCATAAAACGAATTTTATGCTCATAGTCTTTGTAAAGCCGGCCAATTTCCGGCAAATCCACAATCTCCCGGGCCTCCAAAGCCTCTTTGATACCCGCCACAAAATTATCGATGGCCTGTGTTGCTTCCTGAGAGGTGACCACATTGTTTTCCTGGATAAAATTGACAAGAACACCGTCGTTGATGACCAGATTGGTATTAAATTCCAGCTTTGTGGCGGGAGGTTGCACGGAACCCTGCACATAGTCAACGGCAGCTGGCATTGGAGTAGAAATAAAACCACCCAGCCCGGGTAGGATCACTTCGTTGCGTTCGAACAAAAGTTCCTTTATTGCTTTGGAAACGTCAATATTCATGTGGTAAAATTAGTAAGATTTACTTTAATATATGAAATTCATACTCCTTAGTTTCAGCCCGGGCCGAGAGGTGCGAAAGTTAAACTCTCAGAACAATAAATGCTCCTATCGAAAGAGTTATATTTTAACTAATTTTCCCGTTCATAACCTGTTTGCCATTATTTTGGGCAGCCAATTTAAAGTTCTTTACCTAATGTGAACCAAGTCGTCCCGAAATTGCCATGCGATACCGGGAACATATTGATATTGGATTTGTCAATCCTTACGCAAGCAACCTCATGATAGAGATGAGTGTCTGCAACAGGTATCGGGGTAAGGTTGCCGGAAGTACAGCAAATTCGATACATCCGGTGCCGCTTATGGGGTATCTGAACGAACCATTAACACTCTGGATTGACTACACCTGAATCGTTTTACATCAGCTACTTTTTTATGAAAAAATCTCTTTTTTTAGTTTTTATCGTCACGCTACTTGCCAACGCAACCTTCGCTCAGAAAGGTTATTTCAAAAAATTTGACTTCACAAAATCTGACACCCTGCGCGGGAAGCTAACCAAAGAGCGGTTGTGTTACGATGTCACCTACTACGACCTCAACCTGGCAGTCGATATCCAAAAACAATTCATCAAAGGGTTTGTCGATATCCACTTCACTACGGTACACGATTTCGACGTCATGCAGGTCGATTTATTCAAGAACATGACCATCAGTGAAATCACGCTCAACGACTATCCGCTCACCTACAACCGGCTCTACGATGCCGTTTTCGTACATCTGCCGGTTGGGTTAAAAAAAGGGGAAAAGAAGGCAATCCGGGTGTACTACGAAGGCTTCCCAACCGCTGCCAACAACCCACCC
>JBFIJS010000200.1:0-7179 GCA_041600595.1 Saprospiraceae bacterium
GAGTTTCAATGGTAGCTGGTACTGGAAACCCGGTTCGATCAGGACTTCATTTGCCTACGATGACCTCGGGCGCCAAATCCTGGAGGAAATAGCCCTGCAAAATTACAAAGTGGGCAACTGGGAGGCCAGATACCGTATCCACACTGCTTACGACGACATGACGGGGCGGTTGAAAGAACGAAATACCGAACAGTTTAAACTGACCAATCATGAATGGCAATGGGAACAATCCAATCAACACTTTTGGAGTGAAGAAATCACCGGAGACTGGGAGGCGCTCAACGGTGGGCTGCAATGCCGTTTTGCCAACCCTACCCAACCCGGTGGCACGATTTACTGTGAAGGAACAGACCTGTCCAACGCCACAACCCTCTGTCTGTACGACCTGATGGGCAGGCTGCGGTACCAGACCAGATTTGGCGGACAAGGCCAACTGGATTTTCAGCTGGCTGCCGGTTGTTATATCCTCGTCATCAGGAGTGAGGATCGCGTGCTTTTCAGGGAGGCACTCATTGTGCAATAGTGGCCCGGAATTGCTACCTACCGGCAGGCTTGGGAAAAGACTTCCATCACCACACCGTTTAAACACCTTGATACATTCGTAGAAAACGTGTTTAAACGGTGTTGGATAATCCAATCAGTTATTATGAAAACCATCAGAATTGCATGCATCATGGTCTTTGCCTTCTTCCTGGCCCGGCTCGCATTTCCCCAAAATAAAGTCGTTTGGAAAGGAGGAACACCGGGTATGACCCACGCCTGGAATTGCCCCAAAAACTGGAGCAGCCACCGGGTTCCCGACACCTTTTCCGACGTCATCATTCCCGATGTATCCAGTACCTCGCTGGCCTTTCCGGTCATCCGGGAAGGCTCCCATGAGATCAACTCGTTATTGTTGTACTCCAACGCCACCTTGACCATTGAAGAAGGAGCCATGCTCTCGATCTACAACCCGGACCAAAGCCAATACGAACCGGAAAGAATTTTGGGAAAAGGCCGTTTGACCATCACACTCGACTCGGCCAGCCGGGTATCATCGAAGGGCGTGGCTATCCACGAAGTCATACACTAAACTCCTCAAGGGGCAGAGCTGTTAAGTTCTGATTAATTTGGTTTTTGATGAAAATGAAAATGAAAATGAAAAAACCAAACACATTTCAATCGAGGCAAGAGATTTTTAAGTTTGAATTTGCGCTTGTGCTTGAATTTTAAAATCCTCTCCAGAACTTAACAGCCCTGCCTCTTAGTGGCTATAAAAAGCCCGATTGCCAATCAAAGCATCCATCAGGAACAGCACGGTCGGAACATACTGGTCATGAAAGATCCGATCGTTTTTTAAGTAAGTCTATCCAAACAAATTCACCCTAACAGTGCAGACCGGCATTTCCCGGAATATCCGCCAGATTAGTACAAGAGCAGGCTTTACGACTCTGCGTTCTATAATCAAGCATTTTACACAGTATAGTTACTTACTTAATTGCTTCTTTTTTTGGCAAAACTAAGATGGGTCGTCCCGAATTTTGCTTCGTGCTTTATTCGGGATTTTTCGTGCGGCGGGCAGGTAGTTCCTGGGGGAAAATGTGCCCCACGCTACCTGTTTGACCGCCGAACAGACGAAACCTGAACGATCAGGGTGCTACCTTTCCTTTGCCATTGCGTACATACTTTTCCATCCAGGTATCCATTTCCCAGGCCATGTGCATCACGGATTCCCTCGCCCGGTACCCGTGGCTTTCTGCCGGCAGCATCACCAACCGGACGGTGGCCCCGTGGCCCTTCAAAGCCGCAAACATCCTTTCACTCTGCATGGGAAAAGTACCGGAGTTGTTGTCGGCTTCACCGTGCAGCAGAAGGATGGGTTCTTTTATTTTATCCGCAAAGTTGAAAGGTGACATATTGTAATAAATATCCGGAGCTTCCCAGTAGGTCCGTTCCTCCGACTGAAAGCCAAAGGGGGTAAGCGTCCGGTTGTACGCACCACTGCGGGCAATCCCTGCTGCAAACAGGTCGGTATGGGCCAACAAATTGGCCGTCATAAAAGCGCCATAGGAATGCCCACCAATGGCAATCTTATTTTTATCAGCAACCCCCATGTCCACGACTTTGTCACAGGCGGCTTTCGCGTTCATGCGCAATTGCTCCACAAATGTCTCATTGGGTTCTTCGTCTCCTTCACCGATAACGGGCATGGAGACATTACTGAAGACGGCATAGCCGCGGGACACCCACAAAATGGGCGAAGAATAGCTAGTCCGGATAAACTCATACGGCGAGGAGGTCACCTGCGAAGCTGCCTCCGCACTTTTATATTCTCTCGGGTAGGCCCACATCAGCATGGGCAGCGGACCATCCTTTTCCCGGTCGTAGCCAACGGGTAAATAAAGGGTGCCGGTCATATCTACTCCATCTTCCCGTTGAAATTTGATCAGTTCTTTTGCCACGCCCTGCAACGACTCAAAGGGGTTGGGGAAATAAGTCATCTGTTGCAACTCGCCGGTTTTCAAATTTCTGATAAAATAGTTGGGCTGCTCGTAATTGGCTTCCCGCCGGGTCATCAACAGTCCTTTTTCCGCATCCATGATAAACAGGGGATACTCGTAATAAGGCGCCTCCGAACGCCACAGTCGGCTCGTTTCCTTTGTGGACAGATCATATTTGTCCACAAATGGCCGGTTCCCCTCCTCCGAAGCTCCCTGCCCGGTGAGGTAGAGCGACTGGCCATTATCGGCTGTCAGGAGCACATACCGGCCGTACTGGTTGATTCTCATTTCAAAACTGCCGGGATCGCCGTACCGGTCCTCGTAAGACCGGTCGAACAGGACCTCCGGAGCGGCCTCCGGATGATCGGGCTGCCACCGTCGGGTGACTTCCCGGCGGTCGGCCCGCCACCATTCCGACGCAATGGCCAGTTCGCCGCTGCCGCAGGTGACGCCGCCGTAACGAAGATTGAAAGACAGTGCTTCTTTGGGTTCTCCGGCAAACGGGGCTTCCAGGAAAAACATTTTATCCCGGATATCCACCTCGTTTTTCGGGTCGCCGCCGTCCTGAGCCTCGACCCAGTAAATGGAAGCAGGCCGATCGCTGCGCCAGGAAAAGCTCCGGGGACCGGTTGGTACCGCATTGAACCCCTTGGGAATGTTTTCGCCGGGTGGCAAGTCGGCCATTTGGCGGATGTGCTTTCCGCTCAGATCGTAGATGTTCGTTTCTGAGGCAAAATAGTAATAGGGCACGATGTAGGAGAAGGGACGTTTGATTTTCGACAACAACGCATATGTACCATCGGGAGAAGGACTGACGCTGCGGTAAATGCCTTTTTCACAAAAAGGCCGGCTTTCACCGGTTTTCAAGTCCAGTAACATCAACTGACTGGTGGTATAATACTCGAAAAGTTTTTCGTCAAATGAATTGCGCAACATATCCTGATAAGTACGAACCGGGGCCGCGTCCCCGTCATTTGACTGGATAACCGGTCCGGAGGGCACAGCTGGTTCTTTGGGAACACTTCCCCGTTGCGGATCGATTTGCCGGTACAACAGGCGATCGCCGTCAGACAACCAGGTAAAAGCACTGCCCGACATGGCATCGTTGATGACGCCGTCGGTGAAGCGTTTGGCGGAGGCCGATGCCACATCAACGACCCACAATTCAATACCCGAACTGATGGTATTTAAAAAAGCAACTTTCCGGCTATCCGGCGACCAGCTGACCGAGCCGATCCGGGCACGATCCGGCAACCCGGCAATGGCTTTTTCCTCACCATTGCCCAACGATTTCATGCTGATGCTGGTGTAATAGGATCCGCGGCTCGGCCCGTTGGTAGCGGGATTGATGCGGAGGCCGGCAATGCGAAGTTCTTCCTCACTTACCTCCTCGATGGAAGGCAAACTCGGGCGCTCCATGAGCAACAACCACTCGTCGTCCGGACTTACGGAAAGGCCGGGGGTCGGAGCAGCGTCAATGAGATCAGCGATGGGTTTCGGAGGTGTTTGGTATCCAATATTTTCCTGGGTATAGGCCATGGTTGAAAGGAGCATGATTGAAAAAAAGGTGATAGTCTGCCGCATGGTAAAAATGGTTAAGGTGATTGATTACAGCCCCAAATATAATAACCCACCGGCCTTTTCCACCAACCCGGACAATGGCTTTGTGTCTGGCCCTTTGCCGCACCGGTTTTTGCACCAACCAAAAAGTTTTTGGCAAAATGCCATTCAGACTGTGTAACAAAAGTTTCTTTAAAAATTCACTGATTCATGTGGGCCGGAAATTTCACCTTATCATTGAGGCAGCCAACTGCTCGGCCCAAAGGGGTTTCCGGCTGTTGCAAAAAGAACAACTTCCTCTGCGCCGCATTTCATAAATAAATTTCTGTTACAGTGTATTCAGTGTTTGACAAAGCGACGGCTGATCCTGGCACGGGCAGTGTGGATCTGTAGTAAATGAACCCCCACCGGCAATTGGGAAATATCCACGCGGAACGAGCCGCCGTTGGGGTATTCCCGCTGTAATATCCGGCCATACATATCCAGCAAAAGCACCTCCTTCACCCGGGTCGCACCTCCGGTTTCAACGGTCAGCATATCGCGGGCAGGATTGGGGAAAACAGTCGTTTTCCGGGAGAGCAGGTAGTCTTGTACGTCGGTGAGGCAGTCATTGAACAGCGGGTCGCCGGGCTGCAGACAAACACCGCAGGTATCCACGACGGCCGTGCCGTACACGGTGCCGTTGCAGTCGGTTATTTCCTGAAAACGAATTGGATCGACCGGACTTGCGATCACCTCCACGTCGCCAATGGCGGCGCATTCCCAGGAGAGCATTTTTCCCGAAGAATTTAAAAACTCCAATCGCATGCTTTGGATGGGCAGCGGAGCGGGTAAAAGCAGCACCGTACCATCCTGGCTCAGGTTTTCATCAACGAGTCTGGTAAAAACCGCTCCGGTAAAATCTGCCTGTGCGTATAAAGTGACCCGGCAACGGTGTACCGTGACCCCGTAGCTGTCAGGAACAGCGTGCAGCACCACTTGTTTGGCCCAAACCGGCACCCGCCAATTCAGCTGCAACCACTGTCCGGCGGGGTCTTCCCCGGCAGCCGAAAACCAATGATTGACCGTGGTGTGGTTCTTCCGGTCGATCGTATAACCCGGGTCGGTATGCGCGCTGGAAGCCTCCACCTGAGCACCGGGGGCCAGGTTGGTAAACATCAGTGCCTCCGGCGTATCAGGTACTTCGATCAGGGAATGCCCGGCGTGGCAACCGACACAGGTAGACCGCTCACCCGGGCGTCCGTAGTTAAGTCCCATCACATGAGCAGCGCCATTCATGATGCCACCGCCGGTGCGGGGGATAAAATAGCCCAGCGAATCGGCCGATCGGGCCTGTTCGAAAAGGGGTACATGAGCCGGCGCATTTTCCTCCAGCACCCGGCCAAATTCATCTACGGGGATTTCGTTGTAAAGAATGGGGTAATCCAGCGCCTCAACGGAGCCAAATTGCTGATCGCGCAGCGGAGCTGCAAAAAACCGCACCGACCCTGCCTCGCCAACCTTGGGGGCACTGATGATGGGTACATCGACCGGCGCATTGAAATATATATTTTGACAGTCAAAACTAAAATGTCCTTCATCAAACAGATCCGTTTCGTCCCGCGGTGGCAGCAAGTTCGCTACGGCTGTAATTTTATCGGAAATGATTGGTGGCGCCGGCCTCGGTTTCACCAACTGCGCCCTCAGCTCGGTGAAGCCTGGCCAGTCTAATATGAGCTGGCTGTTGCTGCCATCACCTTCCATGAGGTAAATCCCGTAGTCCTGATCAGGGTTGTCAGCTTTGGAAAACAAAATGCGTCCATCTTCCAGCACAAATGGTTCCGCCGCATACGACCCCACAAAAACGCCATAGGAAGGCGGATCATCGACGTAATAATTGAGATTGCCGTAGCTGGTGACTCCGGTCAAATGCTCCGGCCGCCGTGAGGCACCCCGGAAATATTTTTTTAATCCCCCAAACCCGGAGCTTTCGGTCAGGTGCTCGATGGGAAACCAATTTCCAACAAAATGACCATCAGGGGCAAAGGCCCCTCCGTAGCAGTTGTTGCGGGAAAGCTCCCGGTTGTACATGGAAAACAGCCGCAGGCCGGTGCCGTCGGGATTAATTTCCGTCAGGTTAAAAACATTGTTGTTAAACATATAAGTCTGCCCGTCCAACACCGAAAAAATACTGCTGGTCAGCCCATCTTTGTGCCGCCAACCCTCGGTGTACAAAGGATGTGGCTCCGCTTCCATGCCTTCGTAGGGCCAGTAAAAATTGCGCCACCACCGGGAAAAAACAATCTTGCCGGTCACCGGATCCACCACGGGCCGGTCGGCTCCGTTTTTTTCGGAGGTAATGCGGTGCAGGCCGGTTCCGTCATCCTGCACCACATAAAGATTGGTGGTCCGGATTCGGTTGTACATCGACAAACCCGGAAAACGGGTGGAGGAAAAAACGATGCGGCCGTCAGGAAGCCATGCGGGATCGGTATCATCGTAGCCCGTCAGCAGCCCGTGTGCCAGCGGGGAAAACTGAGATAGATCGAGTCCCTGATCACTACCGGGCACGCCCGGCAGGCCGGTTATTTGTTTCAAATCTGTACCATCCGTATTGATCGTATAAATGCGCCAGGCGTTGTGTTCCTGCGGCGTCATTTGATTGTTGCCCGGTACGTAGTTGCCCTCGGGCAAGCCGGCAAAAACAATTTTTGTCGCATCCCAGGACAGGCAGGGAGCACTGACATCGATCAGGAAAAGGCTGGCCGCTTCCGGGTGGCTGCCATCGACCAACGTGTCAACGGTGCCACCGGGGTACCAAATACACAAATGCCCGGGGGCTGCCACCTGGAATTTACTGAAGCCCCCAACACCGGGCAGAGCATTGGCCTCAGACAAATAGCTGCTGCCACAACAAGGAATAGCCCTTGAGACAAACAACACCGGGTAGTCCAGCACAGCTGGCGGCTGGAAAGCGCAGATCAGCAAACAACAAAGGAGGCTGCAAGATGCGAGGATGCAGTGGAAAGTCTTCATTGGTGAAAATGATTATCGAAAGAACCCGGATGGGAAGTTTTGTAACCCGGGATTTTCTCAATACTGTGTAATTTAAGTATATTTAAAGAATGCGGAGCAGGAAAAGTCGCTCTTTTGGCAACAC
>JBFIJS010000201.1:0-7148 GCA_041600595.1 Saprospiraceae bacterium
AAAATCTTAAATCCGCCCCCGCAGATGTTAAAGACCTCATCGGTATAGGAAGAAGCCAATTCGCAGAAGCCGTTGGCTCCGGGCACGACCGGCAGGTCTTCCCCATTGATTTCGATGGTCGGATAGCCCGTTACAGATGGATGCGTACTCGGCACCACACTGCCGCATTGCAGGGTCACGTTAGCGGGACATTCAGGCGTGTAATCCGCCAGGGTTACCCGCTCCACCGTAATGACTTGATTACATTTGGAAACATTACCCCGGATATCAACAGCCGTCCAGTTCCGTGTCACGATGGCCACAAAACCCTGTCCGCCGCAATTGTTGGTATTGATCGCGTCAGAATAGTCCATGCTCATAACCCCGGAGCAGTCGGTAAAATCAGGGTACGGTGCATCTCCTCCATCCATGGTCGGCTTGTAGTCCAGCACGCATGGCATGGTAAAGTTATCGCAACTGTCAATGTTGGGGCCCAGTTTATCCTCTACTTTGAGGGTCCCCCAGCAGGAATTACCCGTGTTCAGTTCCGTCACTGAGTAAATGAAAGACTGCCCGATATGGCTGGCATTCAAATACGGGCTGGACGGCAGCGGCTGCCCCTGAATGTTCATCAGGGTAACCTGTAGCGGCGAGTTGCAGCTGTTGGCATTTTCAAGCACCATGTCGATGGTTATTTCAACTGTACAGCTGACATCGGTACCTGGTAAGGAGACGTTTTCATCATCGTTGCAGACCAGGGCACATTGGGCAAAAGCCCCGGTGCCCCAGCAGGTAAACATCAGTGCAAAAACAAGGGCGAGCGATCGCAGATAATAGCCGATCTCCCGTGGCTTTTTTCGGCAGCTGAAGTGTTGGGTGTGAATAGTAAACTCGATTCTTCTCATGGGAATCTAAATTGGTTAATGAAAAAATGATTGAAACGTGTTGACCTAGTGTGTTTTGTTATTCGGCGTATCGGTCTGCAGGCTGTCCGGCCCGCCGGGCGCTCCATTGTGCCTCCAGGCCCCCAGACCGTTTGCCGGTTTTTGTCATGGGATTCGTTTTCTTCGCGTCAGTCCGTAAATGGCTTTCTCAAGTATGGCAATGCCAGTGGTGGCACCGAACGTCTTCGACGCTACCTGCACTGCATGTTTTGGTTGAAAATAAAAATGTAATCAGATAGAAATTGGAATGATGTAAGTTGTGTGTAAAGTGGTCAAAGTGCTTTTTTAATGGTGAATGGTAAATGGTGAATGATGAATTCGTCATCCATCATTTACCGTTCACCATTCTCATCGTTTTTCGCCCGAAACCTTCAGCGTGCAATTCGCAAAAAATCAGGCCGGTTGGTGCGGCACCACCCAGGTCGACTGGCCAGGTGTGCTTTCCTTTTGCAAAGTCATTGGTGTAAGTTTTGATCAATTGGCCGTGCATGTTGAACAGGCGAACGGTCACGCTGGTAGCTTCCGGCAGGAAGAAGTGTAAATCGGTTGTCTGGTAAAAAGGATTGGGCGTATTTTGAAAAAGTTGCAACGTCTCTTTGGTCGCCGATTGGAACGAAAGGGCCACCCCGGCGAGCTCGAGGTCGTCCATTTCCGCAAAGCGGCCAATGTAAGCCTCGGCGGGTGTCAGCCTCGAATTGAGGGTGAGCACTTCCGACAGCCGGGCCTGATTTTTAACCATAAAATTTAGTGTAAAAAGCACCTCACCTTCCCTGGTCTCATAATCCACAACGTTTTCCCAGTTCATGGTGAGTATGCCTTGCGGAGTATGCACCGTTCCGAAATTATTACCTTTCAGATTGGGCAACACCCCTGTTTGGTGACCCTCGAAGCTCAACACGCCGGGGTCAAAATTTAAAGTAAACTGGAAGCCGGCCATCGGTTGGGAGGTAGCCGCCACGAAGGGGATGGCTATTACCTGTCCGGCAACCAGTTCGATATCTTCCGTATTGAAAATCAACGTTTTATCAACATTCCGGTCTTCGTTTTCGTCGCCATCCAACTTGGACGGGTCCGCGCTGTCATTGACGTCGCCCACCTTAATACCGACAAAATTCTGGTTGAACATATTGCTGGTCAGTTTGGCAATGTTGATGGTCGTGGGAAAATTAGTGGCAAACGGATTCTCCGGATTGGGGAATGTGAACGACGCATCGACAAACCGCCAGGATTTGACATTATTGGGAAACTCTGAAATGATATTGAGTATCAATTTTTGTATAATAACCAGGTCGAAGGTTGTCACGGATTTGGAACCATTGGCATCAGCTGCGATAATCTTGTAAGGAGACGGCAGTTGCTGGACGCCGAGAATATGCCGGCGGATCAGCACCATATCGTAAGTAGTGACACCGTTCACCGGTTTGGTGTTGTAGGCAGGTGTCAGGGTGTAGCCCTGGTTGAGCGGCAGGCTCGGGAAATCAAATGTGCCATCCACATCTGTTTGTACGGCCATGGTGATGCCGCCGGTCAGTCCGATCAGTTTCTGGCTGAGGGCTTCCCCGTTTTCCATTTCCAGTTTACCAGCGATCACACCCACAATGCCGTTGCCACAGAGGTTGAAATTATCCTGGATAACCACGTTCGTTTGGCAAAAAGCACTATTGCCCGACTGATCCGTTACGGTCAGGGTCACCACCTTCGTACCCAGGTCCTGGCAGGTAAAAGTATTGGGACTTACTTGCAGGATCAAGGTGTTGGTCGGCGAGCAGTTATCGTAGCTGCCATTATTGATATTGGCGGGGGTCAGGGTCACGTAGCCATTTTGTTGGATAGTGACGGACACACCATTGTTACATACCGGGTTGGGCGCCTCCGAGTCAACCACCGTCAGCCGGGTGGTACAGGTAGAAGTATTTCCACAACCGTCCATTACGGTGTAAACGATGTTGTGTACCCCTTTGGGGTAAATTCCGCTGGCCGGCCCCTGGCTGCTTTGGGCAAAGTTCGAGTTATTCAGGAAAGTCAGTTTATTGCTGCAGTCGTCCACCGCCGGCAAAGGAAAGTTGACAAATGTCTGGCATCCATTGTCGTCAATACCCACTGTCATGTTTTCCGGACAAGTAAGCACCGGCGCCACACTGTCCCGAACCTCGATCACCTGCGTATATTCCCAAAAGCCACCTGCACCGGGGTTGTTGGGCGAATAAGAACACCAATCAACGATGGCCCAGTTGCGGATCAACTGAAAACAGGAAGGCTCCGCCGTGTAGAAGTAATAATCGGTATGGGTTACCTGTAGCTGCTCGCAGTCCTGACCAGTGACGATGGGCTCGCCCATAAGCGAGGGGTCGAGATTGGGCTGGCATTCATACAGGTCAACATTATCGGGAAAAACTACATTGATGTCGGTATCATCAGCAATGATGATCAATTGCTTACAGGTGGAAATGTTGCCATCCTGGTCGGTGGCCCGCCAGGTCCGCTCAACGGTTCCGTTTCCGCAGTTGTTGAGGTCAACATAATCGCTGTAAGTCACATCGGCCACGCCGCAATTATCCGTTGCGTAAGGATTGCCGGTCAAGTTGGTATTGGTATAATTGGCACCGCAACTGATATTGGCGGTAGCCGGACAAAGAATTTCCGGCTTCACCTGATCCAGCACCACGACGTCCACGACGCAGGTATTTTGCAGACCGTGCACATCCACCACTTTTAGCGTTACCTGCAAGTTCGTGTTGACATCATCGCAATCGAAGGTGACAAATTCATCATAGATATCGGTGGTTCCTCTTTTTACCAGGTACTCCCCTATCTCGCAGTTGTCGTAACTGCCATTATCAAAGGTTTCGGCAAAAATGAGGGCCGTACCATCTTCTTCCAGCGACACCTGTACCAGCAACTCACAGAGCGCAGTTGGTTTTTTGGTGTCCTGCACCGTCACGGTTATTTCACAGGAAGAAACATTGTTGCAGCCATCCTGCGCCCGGTAAGTAACGGTGTGCACCCCGGCCGGCACGTTGTTGAAAGCGCCGTAGCCCGTGCCGTAGTCCCAGACAGGGGTAACGATGGCACCCGAGCAGGCATCTTCAGCACTGCCCTGTGGCAAATAAACCTGTGCGGTACACGCACTGCTAAACGTATTGAAAACCACATTGTCCGGGCAGGTAATCGACGGTGGGGTATGATCCTCCAGGCGGATGATTTGCGAATAAACGAGGAAGCCATTGGTGCAGAGATCGAAGACCGTCCAGGTACGAACTAATCTCCTCGCCCCGCCACAGATGGGCACTTGTTGGTCAGTATGAGAAACGATGAGGTCGCAGTTGCCGGCAATATCGACCGGCAGGCCTTCGACCGTCGGCTGCCCGACCACGCTGAAATCATTGGGGTCGTCGGCACCACATTCAAGGGCCGGCATCGCTACGCCATCGCGGTGTTTTGGAAAAACAATTTGCGACAGCAAAGCTCTTTTTAAATAGATATGCTGGATACAGGAATCAACATTCCCGCTTTCATCTTCGGCGTACCAGGTGCGTTTGACATAAGCTGTCACCGGCTGGTTGCCCACGCTATCGGTGCAGCTCCAGTCGGTGAACACATCGGCATGACTGAGCAGAATGCTGTCGGTTTCGGTAGCGTTGTCACTAACGGTCGGAGCATCCAGGCTGTCCAGCAATTCATTGCACCAAATAAAAATTGTATCCACGCAGTCCAGTTCCGGCGGCATGGCGTCGATCAGTGTGATCTGCACATCGCAGGAATTGCCGCTTGCGGGGTGAAACAAAGTTGCCTCCAGCGGCATGCCCAACAGGTCGGCATCCAGCAGGGTGCCCTGCTCTTCGCCGAGCGTATCGACGACGCTGATGGTAAAATTATTGGAACAACCCACGGAGCTCTGCATCAACATCGGCGCATAAATATTGGCCTGACCGGCAGTATCCAAACCGACGGTGATGTGATTGTGGCAAACGAGGGCACACTGAGCATTGAGTTGTGAAAATGGGATTGCGAAGAGGGAGAACAGGGTGATCAATACATACATAAACAAACCACTTTTTGCAGGTTCCCCGGTTGCTGACAGCCCAATGGACGAGGGGCTACAGCCGGGGATTGAAAAGGTGGTTTGCCCACACAAGAAGGGCTTGACCGTTGTTTGGACAGTCCTTAACATGAACATATACCAATCGTTCTGTCGCCGGGGGGCTTGAGGGATAAGCCACGCCAATCTGTGTGGAGCAAAACCGTTACCTTTTACCATGAGATTATAATTGTTAATAGTAGGTCCATTTCAGTTGGCAATTTGACAGTCCACAGTCAGTAAATCACCTGTAATAGATGGGCACTCACTATGGATAATCAAACTGCCAATTTTTTTTCAATCTCTTTTCAGCCAACGGCAAACTACCAACTGCAGAATGCCAACTGAAAACGGTGTAAGGCTTTGATAACCAGACTTGTAAGATTCGTTTTTTCCCTGACTTCTTTTAGCCAGTTGTAGTAAGTTAAGTAAGTATGTAAAGTATTGTGTTTTGGTCGGAAAATTTGTCAACAATCGCATCAGCGCACCATTGTGCTGCCACCTCCAATCAATCCGCATCGATCGGGCGCTGTGTAAGTCTTAAAATGGATATTGCCGCAGTTGGCCAGTAGCCAAACCGTCGAAAATTCGAACGAACGACAATTAATGTTTTGGTTGAGAAAGAACCAGGGAACCTGGAAAAGGAAGTCGGATCAGATAGGTCGAGTAAAGTAAGCTCGGTTTCCGGACTTTCTCATAGTATGTATTTTCAAAATCAATGTGTCATCGGGAATTCTGATGTTTTCACATTTTGATTTATTTAATTTAAAAAATTGTGCCAATTGTGGTTTTAGTTAATATGTTTTTGAAAAAAATGAAGCCCGGGCCCTACCTTTAGCGCCGGCTTTGGAAAACCTGAGGTGGCTGTACCCTCTGCTTTTACAGGGCTCCCCGTGGTTTTCCTTTTTTGGCCGACACCGGAATATCCGTACGATAATGAATTTACATAAATAAACCGGGCATTCATCGTTTCTATGCATTGGGTGCCTGTACCACGCTGTAAGACAAATATTTTTGTAAAACGCAGAGCCGGACAACCCTGGCTTTTGACAATTTTTGAGCAGGTTGCTCCACTGGTTTCAAGCTGCGGTTAGTTAAGAACTTAATTGCCCGGTCGTGTTTTGGGCCGGCCTTTCCGGTTCATTCTTTTAATAATTTCTGTTAAAGAGCAATCGTACAACAGACCTTTATCCAAAATCAATTGTCAGGTTGGTCATTCATCAGACTTTATTCTGAAATATTTTTAAGCAGCGCCGTCTATCGTCAACCGTCAACCGTCAACCGTCAACCGAATAAAGTCTATTGTTTATAAATAACCAACGCCAATACAGCATTTTCACTTAAAATTCCAATATATGAGATTTGCATTCCTGTTTTTCATCCTTTCCCTGACCGCTTGTCAGTTTTCCCAAAACGATCAGGTTCCGGTCGCCCAGGCCCTGCCCGACGACGAGAGTGACCCGGAAGCCAGATTGCGGGCACTGGGCATAGAGCTGCCTGTAGCGGCCTCTCCGGTAGCCAACTACGTCAATGCCGTGCGCTCCGGCAACTTGTTGTTCCTCGCTGGCAAAGGCCCAAAAAACGCTGCTGGCGAATACATCACCGGCAAGGTCGGTCAGGATCTGACCATCGAGCAGGGCTACGAGGCCGCCCGGCTGACCGCACTGGCGCAACTGGCCGTACTAAAAGCCGAACTGGGGAGCCTGAGCAAAGTAAAACGAATCGTCAAAGTAACGGGTATGGTCAACTGTACATCGGACTTCACCAACCAGCCGGAAGTTATCAACGGTTTTTCCGACCTGATGGTAGAAGTTTTTGGCGAGCGGGGAAAACACGCCCGGGCCGCCGTCGGCATGGGATCGCTGCCGAGAAATATAGCGGTGGAGATTGAGGCCGTCGTGGAGGTTGAATAAAAAATAGCCCGCCCCCAAACTGGGGACGAGCTCCATCGTCATTGGTCTCAAGAAAAGAAAACTATCGTTGGCACAGTACCGAGCCGGGTCAATCTGCCCGGACGATCCTGCGAATACCTTCTTTGTAGTGCACGGCGCGGGCATCAGCAACCTGCGGTGCGATCACGTTTTGGAGAAACTTCAGCACCGACTGGTCATCGGAAAACCTGCCCAGAATCAGGTAGGAAATGCTGC
>JBFIJS010000202.1:0-7129 GCA_041600595.1 Saprospiraceae bacterium
GGATGCCGAAGGCAATGCCGGCATTATCAACATCAAGATGAAAAAGGATAAACGGCTCGGTGCAAACGGATCAGTGGACCTCGGCTACCAGAGAGGCGAGTTTAACAGCTACAACACTTCTGTCAGTGGTAATTACCGCAACAAAAAGATGAACACCTTTGGTCGTTACAGCTACAACGATGGCCAGGGCGTCAATATATTTAACCTTTACCGCGAACAGGTGGGGCTTTCCTACGATCAGACCAACCCGGGGGTCAACGAAAACCAATCGCACAATTTCAGGTTGGGAAATGACTTTTTCCTCAACGATAAAAATACCCTTGGCATTCTTTTTACCGGCTATAACAGTGATTATGCCGGCGACCAAAACAGCGAGATGCTGATCCGCAATATTGGTTCTACTACGGTGGACAGTTCCCTGCTGGCCTCCACGGTTACCGATGGTTCTCGCACCAACTACAATTTCAACCTGAATTACCGCTTCGACAATGCCAAAGGTGTGGTCTGGAATCTGGATGGTGATTACGGTCTTTTCAGAAATGATGACGAAAACCGCAACCCCAACTTCATGTATCTCGGCCGCGGACGGACTGACGATGATATTCTATCGAGAGAAGAATTCAGAATGCTTGCTCCGACCGACATTGATATTTACACCTTCAAAGTGGATCACGAACGGCCATTCCTGGACGGTCAGTTGAGTGCCGGAGCCAAGTACTCTCTGGTCTCTACCGACAACGATTTTAAATTTTACAACGTCGTGGAAGGCAATGAAATCCTGGACGAAGACCGCACCAATCGCTTTGTTTATGATGAAAATGTGAACGCCTTGTACGCCAATTATGCCCGCAAACTGGGTAAATGGAGCTACCAGGCCGGTCTGCGTGTGGAACAGACCATTTCCGAAGGGGACCTGACAGCCATGAAGCCCGTCAACGATCAGAATGTCAAAAGAGATTACATTGACTTTTTCCCTTCTGCCGGATTGACCTGGCAGGCCAATGAGAAAAACCAGTTTGGCCTGACTTACAGCCGCCGAATCGATCGCCCAAGCTACCAGGATCTCAACCCGTTTGAAGGGCGTCTGGATAAGCTGACTTTTGAAAAAGGGAATCCGTTTTTGCGTCCACAGTACACCCACAGCGTTGGCCTGACCCATACCTATGGCTACCGCCTGAACACTTCGCTGACCTACAGTAAAACCACCGACCTCATCACCCGACTAACAGATATTGACAGTCGCAACGAAAGCGCCAGTTTTATCACCTATGAAAATTTGGCCAGCCAGGAAAACATCAGCCTGAACATCAGCAGCCCGCTGCCGATCACCAAATGGTGGAATGCTTACGCCAACATCAGCACCTACTACACCCACAACGAAGCCGATTTCGGCGATGGAAAAATTGTGGACCTCGACGTCTGGGCTTATAACCTGTACGCCCAAAACACCTTTAACCTTCCAAAAGGATTTGTTTTCGAGTTGTCGGGCTGGTATAGCTCACCCTCCATTTGGGGAGGCAACTTCAAGACCAAACGTATGGGAGCTATGGATATAGGTTTGCAGAAGAGGCTTATGGACGATAAGGCCACTCTGAAAGTCTCGCTCAGCGATGTATTCAAAACCAACGAGTGGGCCTTTGACAGTGTTTATGGCGGCCTCTTCATCGCTGGTGGCGGTGGCTGGGACAGTCGTCGTCTGCGGGTCAACCTGTCTTACCGTTTTGGAAATGATAATGTTAAAAGTGCCCGGAGAAGAAGTACCGGATTGGAGGATGAAAAGAAGCGGGTCAAAAGTGATGGATGATAAAAGTGAATTTTGTTGTGTTAAAGCCGCTTCCGAAAGGGGGTGGCTTTTTTTATGCTCCGACGGTTTGGTGACCGGGTACGGTGAGTGAGTACCGTGTAATTTATATTTGCTTTAATTATTTTGCCTGCAGGTGGGCCGAAGGATTCACTTCGCTTTGAGGCATGAGACTGCTCGGCCCAAAGGGATTTTAAGGGGAAGATCGTGGCTCCCACGATCTTCCCCTTAAAATTCCTCGAGGGGCACACGAGGAAGTTGTTAAAAGATCGGCTTTTCCTGCCCCGCATTCTATCAATAAACTTGTTACACAGTGTATTAGAGTTCGGATATTTTCTATGACAGTTTGAAAAATGGAATTGGCAGGAGCTTCAATTTTAATTTCCGCCGGCGGCGAAATTTATTAAAGCTGCATGCAGGGACTTTGCGCCGGTCTTGACATTGGTGGCGAAAAAGACCCCTGCATGCATTTCTCTAATGGTCTGGAGCACCGATCCACATTTATTGTCGATCCTGCCCCCAGGCAAAATGGGTTATATCGGACGCAGCGTCCCCTTGTAATTGCCCTCTACAGTATTATTTCCGGCCAGGGTCAAGTTAAAATCAATGGTTACTTCATTGCCATTAATTTCTATTTCTACCGTACCGCCCACCACTTCAAAAGTATCTCCGGTGAGTGTTAGTGCATTAAAATCTGTAGCAACTTGTGCATCGACAAAAGTTAATGCCGAACGATTTGAGGAATAATTGTAAGTACCACTGACCAGCCCGGTTTCGGAAGAAGAATTCAGGTCCAGGTAGATCAAATCGCCTGTACCGCTGTAATCTCCGGTAGCATCGCTGTAGTTGATAGAAGAAGATGTCAGGACGACATCAAAATCATAACTGCCATTGCCATTGTCTCCAAAGTCTTCAATAAAGCCTTTGGACAAGGCGTAATTGTTACCATTCAGGAGAAATTCGTTGCTGATAGAATTATCGTCATCCTTGTTGCAAGATGGCAATAAAATGCTCAAAGAGAGTACGCCGAGAAAAGCGAGGAAAGTAAATTTTTTCATAAAATGATGGTTTTTAAGTTGTAAAAATGATTTAGATATTGTGAAAAATAGTTTTATGATCAATTCAAACTTCATTCTAAAGCTGCTGAGATCAGTGTTTTTTCAAAAATAGAACAGCTTCCGGTTTATTTCCGCCATCTAATTTTAATTGCCGACAAAATGTCCAATTCCAGCCGCTCCTCCTCCAATAGTTTAAATCCGTTTTTCAAATAAAACCCGAGGGGCGACGGATAGGGAGTTCCATCCCGTTTTTTGTATAAATCCTGATCGACGACCCAGCCATTAAGTTCTGTTTGTGTTTCTCTTGCTTTTTCCAGCAAAGCAGTACCCATTTTTTGCCCCTGAATGTCCACGGATAAAATAATGGCAAACCACTTTTCTTCATTTCTGGTAAAATGAAAATACCAGCCTTTTATCTCACCCGTTTCGGTTTCCAGAAGAAGATGTTCCGGTTCAATGAGGTTGTCTAAATAGGATTGAAACGCATCTATGTCCGCATATGCGAGGTGGGCGGGGTATTCATGGTTCCACAGCTCCAACAAAGAGCACTTCTGATCAGAGGTAAGGGTATGGTATTTTTTGATTTTCATGGCAACGAAAAGTAAACCACCGGGCACAAAGTTCCTTGAAATTCCATTTTTCTTCCCACTTTTGGCCCTTAAAAGACAAGATCAAATATGAAAAGACTCGAACATATCGGCATTGCGGTAAAAGACCTGCAGGCCAGCAACGAACTTTTCGCCCGATTGCTGGGCAAAAAGCATTACAAAATAGAGGAAGTCGCATCGGAGAACGTTCTGACTTCTTTTTTTAAAACCGGCCAGTCAAAAGTAGAATTGCTCGAAGGCACCTCGCCTGACAGCGCCATTTCCAAATTTGTTGAAAAACGGGGTGAAGGTATTCATCACATCGCTTTTGAAGTAGAGGACATCCGGGCAGAAATGCAACGTCTTGAAAAAGAAGGTTTTACCATACTAAATAAGGAACCCAAACGCGGCGCCGACAACAAGCTGGTCTGTTTTATCCACCCAAATCAGCCAACGGAGTGCTGGTCGAGCTGTGCCAAAGTATATGAGCCGCCCGGTGGCTGGCCGGTTGTATTGCGGTTGCGGTACAGTCAGCCAACCAATCAATCATGTAACCTTTTGATATATCTAATCGCCATCATCGGAAGTTTCATTGCGGGCTGCATCAATACCCTCGCTGGAAATGGTTCGGCTATTACGCTGACGATCCTGACGGAGGTACTGGGGCTGCCACCGAATGTGGCCAACGGCACCAACCGCATCGGCATTGCCACCCAGGGCGGAGCTTCTTCCTGGGTATTTTTCAGAAACGGCATGCTCGATCTGCGGAGAGACAAACTGCTGATCATGCTGACGATTGCGGGAGCGATTGCGGGGGTTTGGGTAGCCACGGAGGTAAGCAACGAGCAGTTTAAAACCGTTTTCTCCTACCTGTTGGTTGTCATGTTGTTTGTCATTTTGGTCAAACCCAGCCGGTGGCTGCGTGAAACGGACGCCAGCTACACGCCCAGCCTCTGGATAACCGTGCCGGCATTTTTAGCGCTGGGTTTTTACGGCGGTTTTATTCAAATGGGTATGGGCATCTTTTTTCTGGTCGTCATGGTACTGGGAGCCCGCTACAGCATCATGCACGCCAATGCGGTAAAGTCGGTGGTGGTTACCATATACACCCTGGTCGTGATCGTAATTTTTCAGTACAAAGGTTTGATCGACTGGGAAATGGGCTTGTTGATGGCCATTGGCCAGACGGCAGGTGGTTGGTTGACAGCACTTTATGGCTCGAAATATAAAAATGCCAACGTCTGGGCCCACCGGTTGTTGATTGTGATCGTCGTCGTAGCCATTCTGAAATTATTCGGCGTTTTCGAATGGTAACGGTGTTCTTCAAATGAAGTGATCTGGTGGCCGGTGGAAAGAGCGGCGGAGCAAGGGGAAATGAATTCGGGACAGGTTGCTGGTGTTTTTCTAAATTAATGAAAAATAAATCCCCATTTTCCAATGGTTGCAGTCGAAATGAGTTCTTATTTATTTTAAAAAATAATCATGTACAAAACGATACTCAAACCCATTCTCTTCCTTTTCCAACCCGAAAAGGCGCACCACCTCACAGTATCTTTATTGAAAATAACGCTGGCAGTTCCGCTTGCCGGCTGGCTTTTTCGCCGGTTGCACGAAGTCAGAGACAAACGCCTGGAACGCAAGGTATTTGGCCTGACCTTTCCCAACCCGGTTGGGCTTGCCGCCGGATTTGACAAAGATGGCAAAAGCTATAGGGCCATGTCTGCGCTTGGTTTTGGGTTCATCGAAATCGGTACCGTCACCCCCGTGGGACAGGAAGGTAATCCACAGCCGAGGTTGTTTCGCCTGCCGAAAGACGGCGGCTTGATCAACCGGATGGGGTTCAACAACGAAGGCGTGGAAGCTATGGTGGCCAGACTAAAAAAAGGGCGACCTAAAAAGGTGATCATCGGTGGTAATATCGGTAAAAACAAGGTGACACCAAACGAAGAAGCGACCCGGGACTATTCCATCTGTTTTGAAACGTTGTTCCCCTATGTGGACTATTTTGTGGTTAATGTCAGTTCACCCAACACCCCTGGTTTGCGGGAACTGCAGGAAAAGGAGCCGCTCACAGCTCTGCTGACTCATTTGCAACATTTGAATAAGCAAAAATCCACACCCAAACCCATTTTATTGAAAATAGCTCCCGATCTCACCGATGCCCAGCTCGATGATATCCTGGAGATCGTACAGCACACCCGACTGGACGGGCTCATCGCTACCAATACCACCATCGATCGCAACCACCTGAAAACCAGCGACCTGGAAATACAAGAGATTGGAAATGGCGGGTTGAGTGGCGCACCACTGGCCGACCGTTCGACGGAAGTGATCCGCTACCTGCACCAAAAGTCAGCAGGAAAAGTGGTAATCATCGGTGTGGGGGGAATCGATTCTGCTGAGGCTGCACTGGAAAAACTGGATGCCGGAGCCACCCTGGTTCAGGTGTATTCAGGGTTGGTCTATGCCGGCCCGGGCCTGGTAAAATCGATCAATCAGGCTATTCTCCTCCGGTGATAAACATCAATTTTGCGTAAAAGCAACCGTAAAATTTAACCGCTTGGGCTTAAAGTCATAAATTAGCGCTTTCAAAAAAAAAGTTGGGGTTGTGAATGGATGTTTCGATGCCAGGCCACAATTGATCCTGGCCGGTTGCAAACAATTTTCCTTTTCATTGATTACCCCCCTGTCACACTTCATATCTCAATATAATTTAAGTAAAAAATGATAAAAGCAACAACGAGCGCCAAACGAGTCAGATTCAAAGGCAATCCTCGGAAAGAACAGTTTATCAAAGATCTCCGCAGCCGGGTGGATGCCTATTTCACCGAAAACAATATCAGTCAGTACGCCAATACGGAAATGTACCTGAAAACAGCTTTTGCCGTAGTGGCCTGGCTGGGTACATGGCTCTGGATCATGTCGGACACGCTGAGCGACAGCCCGTTAGCGATGTACGGAGTCTATCTTTTACTGGGATTTGTACACATATTTATTGCTTTCAACATCATGCACGATGCCTGCCACGATGCTTATTCTCCCAGCAAAAAGGTCAATAAAATTCTCGGCTACAGCATGGACTTTGTCGGTGGCAATCAGTACCTGTTCCGCCGTATGCACGGTGCCCACCACGGTTATGTAAACATCCACGGCATTGACGTGACTCTGGAAACACACGGATTGTTCCGCTTCTCTCCCGACGAGCCCTGGCAACCCAAGCATAAATACCAGCATTTTTACACGTTCATCCTTTATTCGCTGGCTATGTTGCAATGGGTGACCATGAAAGACTTTAAATGGTTTTTCGGAGAATCGCACATCGGCAACCAGAAAAATATCAAACACCCCTTTGAAGAATTTGTCATTCTGTTTATCGGAAAAACAGTCTTTTACGGCCTTACGCTTGTGTTGCCGATGATCTTTTTGTCTGCATCCTGGTACACAATCCTGGGAGCCTGGGTGTTTATGCACATCATTCCCGGACTAACGTTCGCACTGATTTTTCAGGTAACCCACGTTTACGATGGCACCACCTATCCCCTACCCGACGAAGAGGGTAACATCGACAACAATTACGCCCTGCACGTGCTGGAAACGACAGCCGATTTTTCCCGCCACAACCGCATAGGTTCCTGGCTGATGGGTGGTATCAACATCCACGTCATCCACCATATTTTGCCGCA
>JBFIJS010000203.1:0-7127 GCA_041600595.1 Saprospiraceae bacterium
GGTAAGTTGGTGTATTGAGAAGAATAGTGAAAAAACAAGAAACCCCAACCGGCTGCCGGTTGGGGTTTCTTGTTGATCCGCATCTCTCTTTTTTTCTTTTACACTTTTTCTTCCCTTTTCCTGGTTGTAACTCAGCTGTAACTACCCCTCCCTATCTTTGTATCACCAAATAACAAAAAATTTAAAATTGTAAAGAAATGGCAACCACAACTAAGAAAAGTAATAAGAAAACCACGGTAGCAACTATTAAAGATAAAGCTGCCAATATCAACCAAATGGCATTGAAAACCACCAACGATATCGTTGAAGAAACGATCGCCACTGGTGAACAATGGCAAAACCTGCTGGCTAAGACCCTGCGCAAAGGAACTACCATGTTTGGTAAGCAACAAGATCTGGTCTTTTCAGGATTGGAAATGTTGAAAGACCAATACAGCTACGGTAGCAAAAGACTTCGTAAACTCCTGGCCTCAGAACCAACTAAGTCCAAGACACCGAAAACGGCCACCAACAAAACCGCTGCGACTGCGAAAACATCGAAGAATATCGATGAGGTGATGGATGCTGCCAAAGCAACGGAAAAGAAAGTAAAAACAACAGCGAAAAAAGTTGTTAAATCCGTTCAGGGCAAGAAGGCAACCACCGCCAAGACCCCGGAAAAACCAGCAGTCGCTACTGAAAAAGCCACCGCTGCCAAGGCGGTTCCTGCCACAAAACTGACTCTCATCGAAGGCATCGGCCCCAAAATCGAAGAGTTATTGAACAAGTCAGGAATCACCAACTTCACCCAGTTGGCAGAAGCCTCTCCAGCTGATCTGAAACAAATTTTGACCGACGCCGGCAACCGTTTCCAAATGCATGACCCGTCAACCTGGGCTGCCCAGGCTAAATTGGCTGCTGCCGGAAAAATGGAAGAACTCGAAGTTCTGCAGGCAGAGCTGAAAGGCGGTAAATAATAAGCAGCAGTTGGATCGGGGGTATCGGATATTTTCCATAAATATTTGACGCCCTCCTCCAACAGCTGTAACTCAGCTGTAACACCGCTCCTCTATCTTTGTACCATCAATTTAATCATACATTTAAATAAAAAATAAAATGGCAACTAAATCAGCAAAAGCTAATAAATCAACCGCAGAAAAAAACAACTTGACAAAAAATGTTGATCGCATCCAGAAGACGGTCAAAAATGTCAATAAAGAAGTGGTAAAAACTGCCGGAGAAGTTATCGACAACGTCGTAAACAACGGTAAAGAAATAAAGACACTGGCTACCAAAACTGTTAAAGAAGCTGGTAAGAAAATCGATTTCAACAACAGCGTTGAAATGATCCGTAAAACAACCATCAGCGTGAATGATCAGGTTTGGAAAACAGCAGAAGAGGTCATGAACGATGTCACCACCTCTGGTAAGGAAATGATCAATACTGCAGCTAAAACAGCTAAAGAGGCCATCGAAAATGTCGATCTGACTGCGCAGTTGGAGACCGCAAAAAAGACTGCCAAAAAAGTGAATAAAGCTGCTCTGGAAACCGCAGACGATGTGGTGGAAGGCGTATTTTCCAATGGTGAAAAATGGCAGAACGTAGCTGCTAAAGCGGTTAAAGGTGGTTTCCACCTGGCAAGCCGTCAGCAGGAAATTGTTTTCGACACCCTTGATGCGGTAAAAGGCCAGTTCACCCAAAGCGCCATTCGTTTTAGGAAACTTTTTGGAAGTAATTAATACTTCAAAAAGAAGACTCATTATATATGCAAGCCGAGGCGCCATCAGGTAGTCTCGGCTTTTTTTTTAATGCAAATAAAGGACTAAAATGAATTACCAATATTGATCCCCGGAGACTTATATTACAGCGTTTTTGAAATTGAATCAACGTATTTTTTTTGATGAATGACGGGGGTGACCGATCATTTTTATTAAAGCAGAAGTATTCATGCGAATTATATTATTTACCGGAAAAGGAGGGGTTGGAAAAACCACCATTGCTGCCGCAACGGCCGTGAAAGCGGCCATGCAAGGGGTGAAAACATTAGTTATTTCGACCGACCCTGCCCATAGTTTATCCGATGCCCTGGATGTCAAACTAAACCCCGAGCCTAAATTGATCAGGCCCAATTTATATGCCCAGGAATTTGACGTTTATTATTCCATGGAAAAAAACTGGCACCACATGCGCAACCTGATGCAGACCATATTCCGGTGGCGGGGAGTAGAAAATGTGGTGGCGGAAGAATTATCAGTTTTGCCGGGTATGGAAGAGGCTTCTGCTTTTTTGTGGCTGGAAAAATATTACCGGGAAGGCAGTTATGAATTGATCGTGATAGATAGCGCACCGACTGGCGAAACCCTTACCTTGTTGTCGTTGCCACAAGTGGCAAAATCATGGATGACTAAGGCTTTTTCGAGAAAGAATTTAGCGGTGAGAACGGTGACAAAAGGGGTGCAGGTTTTTACGGGAGTCCCGTTGGATAAAGGGCTTTTGGAAATGGAAGAGCTTTTTGACAAGCTGGAGAAAATCCAAAAAGTATTTTTGAGACCGGAAATATGTTCCATCCGCATTGTCGCCAATCCGGAGCGGATGGTTGTGCGGGAAGCCAAACGTGCCTACACCTATTTACAACTGTATGGATATAATGTCGATGCGATAATAATTAATCGGATTCTTCCAGAACAGGAGGTTGGCAGCGTTTTTAAAAACTATGTGGAATCACAAAAAAAATATATCCACGAAATAGAAGAAAGTTTTGCCCCGATCCCGGTATTAAAAGTCAATCACCAGGGACAGGAAGTTTTTGGAATGGAATTATTGCAGAAAATCGCTGCCGCCGTTTACGGCAAAATAAATCCGGTAGAAGTACTGCATTTAGATAAGCCGTACGAATTAATTGAAAACTCCAAAGGCTATTTTTTTAAAACCAAATTACCATTTGTAAAAGGAGAAGAAGTAGGATTAAAAAAATTTGGTGATGAACTGGTGATCGACCTCGGCAATCGTCGACGGTCCATTATTTTACCACGTTTTGCCAGTTTGTTGAAGTTGGAAGAATATCGTTTTCAGGCGCCCTGGCTGGTTGTGTCGCTAATTAAATGAATTATCCTTTTCTGTTTTTTTTACGAATTTCCCGTTTATAAAAAAAATAACTGCCCAAGCAAATATGGTCTTCATTAAATGAATTTGCTTTGTCATTTTATAAGTTGTGTGGCAGTGAAAATCAAAATGAACCAACCACAAAAAACAAGCACTTAACTTTTCTGTAATGGACGAAAAAAGAAATATTAAAAAGCCTTCGAAATTATTGCTCTATACCGACGGGATCAGGGCTTTTTGGGAATTTATTTATTACTGTTTTTTTGCGATTTTTTATAAAATAAAAAAGACGGGCGATGGTCATCCTGTTTTGGTGATACCTGGTTTTTTGGGTAGTGGCTTTTCGACAAAAATTCTCAGAAAATTTATCGATAAACACGGATATACTTCCTACGACTGGGGGCTGGATCGTAATCTGGCCAATTTTGCCGACCTGGAATTTTTAAAAATAAAAATTGAAGATCTGCACCGGCGCCACCAACAGAAAGTCACGCTCATTGGTTGGAGCCTGGGAGGGGTGTACGCCCGCCAGCTCGCCAAGAGTCAGTCTGCCATTGTCCGGCAAGTTATCACGATGGGCTCTCCGTTCAACGGGGTAACCGAACCCAACAATGCCAAACGCATGTATAACTGGGTAAAGAAAAGGGAAGGAACCCCCGAAATCAGTGACGAGGTGCTGGCCGACTTGCCAAATCCGGCACCGGTTCCGTCCACCGCCATTTATTCCAAACTGGATGGGATCGTTTCCTGGAAGGTTTGTATGGAACGGCAGGAAGACGCTACTCATCAAAATGTAAGAATCAACAGCAGTCATTTCGGATTTGGGTGGAATCCTGCCACCCTGAAGATTGTCGTTGATCGCTTGCAGTACGACGCCAACAATTGGAAACACTTTAAAAGATAATTGCCGCTGAAAAACCGAGGAGTGTTTTGCAGTGTTTTTAACCCGTGGATTTTATCACTCCCTGATCATTGTCCAATTTGTCAATACAATCAAAGAGCCGGTTGTTGAACATTTAATACCTAAGGGAGTAACCATTCAAAATGAACACAGAAAATAAGATCACCAAACCTTCCAAGTTTTTACTGTACACCGATGCCGTACGCGCCCTGATGGAATTAGCTTCCAGCCGCGTTTTTCACTCTGTTCGAAAATATGAGAAAAACGGCGACGGCCATCCGGTATTGGTTATTCCCGGTTTTTTGGGCAGCGATACTTCTACGAAATACCTGCGTGATTTTATCAATGAGCTGGGTTACAATGCATACGAATGGGGACTCGACCGGAATTTAGCCGACTTCGACGATCTGGAGTTTTTGATCCTGAAGATTGATAATTTGTTCGGGAAATACAATCAGAAAGTCAGCGTCATTGGCTGGAGTCTGGGAGGGGTATATGCCCGGCAACTGGCCAAAGCCAAAAAGGACAGGGTGCGTCAAGTCATTACGCTGGGGTCTCCATTCAATGGTGCCAATGCCCCCAACAACATCAGGTGGCTCTTCGATAATGTGAAAGAATGGCGAGGAACCGCCGGACTGGACGATGAACTGATCGCTGACCTGCCCATCCCGGCACCGGTGCCTACTACCGCTATTTATTCGAAGGAAGACGGCGTGGTGCCGTGGGAGGTTTGTATTGAAAAAGAGGAAGACGAATTGCACCAGAACGTTCAGGTGCGCGGCAGCCATTTGGGCCTCGGGACCAATCCCTCCGTTTTCCACATCATCGCTAACCGGCTCCAGTATGAGGAAGAAAACTGGGAGCCATTTGAACCCAGTGACACCTGGGGCGGGCGGTTCTTCTTTCCTGAGGATTAAAGGAAGTCGTCTCCCGGCAATCATCTCTCATCTCCAGACGAGGGTCATTTTCACCCGCAAGTAAATTCGGAACAGGCTATTTACCATTCACCATTCCTTAATAATCCGTCTTAATCGTTTTGTCAAACGGGATTTTAAATTGGTACATCACATTCTCATCCGTGCTGGGGTCAAGGATATCCAGGCCGTATTTGATCTTCTTTGGATCATCGTACACAAAAGTCCCGAAGGCCCGGTCCCACAGCGAAAAAATATTTCCAAAATTGCTGTCAGTCCAGGGGCGCTCAAAATGATGGTGGAATTTGTGCATATCCGGTGAAACAAAAATATAGCTCACCCCCTTGTCCAGCCAGCGTGGAATATGCCAGTTGGCGTGGGTCATATAGGTGAAAAGAATAGAAAGGATCCGGTAAACAAGGTAAAACGCCACGGGCATGCCACTGATAAAAATCGTAAACAGTGCAAACATTTCCCGAACAATGTAATCTCCGGGGTGATGGCGTGTGCCGGTAGTCGCATCCACATGCGTATCGCTGTGGTGTACCATATGCAGTTTCCACATCCACTTGTACTTGTGCAACATACGATGGGCGACGTATTGGGCGATAAAATCGAGCAGCATGATGGCCAGCAGCAATTCAACCCATACGGGCAGGTCGATCAGATGCAACAAACCGAAATTGTTTTCTCCCAGCCATAAAAAAATGCCCACAGTAGCCAGACCAAACAGCACGTTGATGGCCATGCTGGTGGCCAGAAAAATGAGATTGACCCCGGCGTGTTTCCATTTCTTATAGTCAAATTTCACCAGTGGAAAACTTCCTTCCAGGATCCAGCTGATGGTCAGGCAAATGAAAATCCAGGCCAGTTTTTGACCCGAAGACATGTTTTCAAAAAAAAGCAGAAATTCTTGCATGGCAGTCGATATTAGCTTTGGGCCCGGACATCCAAACAGAGCTGTGCCACAGGCTTTTATAAAATTGCTCAATAATACACAATGGTAATTAAATACCGAAGCCGGGCATTTGGTTTTTACCAGGTTTGCATTTCTTAGTTTTGCCGGAGGCCGGGTCTGGTAAATAGACGCACAGCAATGCGGTGACACGCCTTTTCTTTTTTGGAAAAAATAACCGGTAAAAAAACATCGGCCCGGCCCCTGAAAACCAGTAGAGCAGCACGCTGGAATGTTGTCCAAAGAATGGGTTTTCCCGTTCCGGTTTTTACACAATGTTTTGAATAACAGGTTGTTAAACCTAATATCATCAATTACTTAAAATATGAGTCAATACCAATCCTTTCAGCTTTCCATTCAAGATTACATCGCCGAGGTGGCCTTCAACCGCCCGGAGAAAGCCAACTCCCTCCATGCCGGTGCCTGGGTGGAAATGGAGTCCATTTTTGCAGAACTCCACGACAATCCCGAAGTGCGGGTCATCATCCTGCGCGGGGAGGGCAAACACTTTTGCGCCGGTATAGACCTGGAGTTGCTGATGGATGTGCAGCAGCTGCAGTCGATCGAATGTGAAGGACGCAAACGGGAACAGTTGCGTAAATTCATTTTTGGTTTGCAAAACAATATCTCGGCGATTGAAAAATGCCGAAAGCCCGTTCTGGCCGCCATTCACGGAGCGTGTGTAGGTGGCGCAGTCGATATCATTTCAGCCTGCGATATGCGTTACTGTACGGCAAACGCTTATTTTGCTATCAAGGAAATAGATCTGGGCCTGGTCGCCGACATCGGTACCTTGCAACGATTGCCCAAAATCATCAATCCGGGCATCATGGCCGAACTAGCATACACCGGCCGCAAAGTCGGTGCGGAAGAGGCTGAAAAAATCGGATTGGTGAACCGGTATTTTCCGGAGGAAGCAACCATGCTGGAAGAGGTGCGGAAACTGGCGGCCACCATTGCTGCCAAATCACCCCTTTGCATTCGGGGCACCAAGGAAATTTTGCTGTACACCCGTGACCACAGCGTGGACGAATCGCTGAATTATATGACCGCCTGGAACGCCAGCATGCTGCTTTCCAAAGATTTGCTGGAGGCCTTTCAGGCGAACCTGGAAAAACGACCACCAGTGTTTACAGACTGATAGTCGGGTGTAAAAGGCAAAATTTCCGGCCCACATTTATCAGTAAAATTTTAAAGAAACTTTTGTTACACGAGCTAATTACTGTGTAATCTAAATTAGTTTAAGAAATGCGGCGCAGGGAATTTCCAGCTTCA
>JBFIJS010000204.1:0-7092 GCA_041600595.1 Saprospiraceae bacterium
ACTGTCTACGGTCCAGGCGGGCAGGCTGTTCCAGCTAACCTGAGCGGCTGTTTGTGCACGGGAAGAAATATTATTGGATGCGGTGGAAAAAGTAGCGGCATTATCCGCAGCTTGCCCCTTGATGGTTAGGGAGGTAGCTGAAGAGCCCGCTTCGTCACATTCGAACTCAACGTAGGCGGATAGAATAGTGGCCCCTTGGGGAATGGCCACGCCTCCAAAACGCATACCAACCAGCTGGTTGGCGGAGCCGTCCACTACCAATTCAAGGTCGGAGCTGGTCAGTGTAACCGCTCCGGATGCGAGATTCTGTTCCGCATCATCACTGCTTGTGGCCACTCGAACAGCTATCTGAGTGACAGCCGGCGGTAAAAATGCAGTTTGGCTGCCATCGGACTTTTCGAACAGCCGGGTGATGGACAGTTTCCAATAAGCTATTAACTTATCAGAAAAGCTGGAGGCTTGCACAGCCGGAATAGCTGTCAATACCAAGAATAGCCCAATAATTATTCTGTGTTGTTTTGCACTCATTTGTCGGATGTGTTTGCACATCTTTATAGATAAAATCAACGCTATATGATCTTTAGCGAAAATTATGTTGAAACACCCTCTAAACAGGGTTTTCGATAAAAGGGGGGAAATATTATTAGAAACTCTAAAGATGGCCCAGGAATAATTATCAATTGTAACATACTGATAATCATTTAATTATAAGTTGCAATTCAAATGGAAAAGGGAGAATATAGAATTGAGGGGAATCCTCCACACTATGTGGCTAAAACTATTCCAAATTAACAAGGTCCGAATTCCAGACACTGTTCTTGTTTTTTTGAAAACACAGCAGTTTCCGGTGACGAGTACTGGTCGTTTAAGAGGGTCAAAACCGGACACTTGAAAGAAAGACGATAAATCCTCTGCGGAAGTCCTTTCGAAGTTTTTAATGCTCCTTTGGGTCTGGTACCGGGGAGAATACGCAGTTGAAGAGGATTGGATTTCCACTAACCGTTCAGTAGAATCAAATCTGTTTTTATCCAGCTAATGGCGGAGAAAATTCGAATGATCGTTGCTGACTGTTTATTTACCGGTAAAATACTAAAGCCATTTTGTCATTCATTCTATCTTTGCGCCCGTTATTTTGAAAAAGGCATGGTGTGCCGGGAAAAAACCCGGACTTGTCCCGTATATTTTTTTTATGACATACAGAACCAATTACTGTTCAACAAAAAAGAGCGGGTACAGGAACAAAGGTGGTGCCGGGAAATGACTGCTCCGACGTTTTAATGATCATTAACCCGTTCGTTGCCGGAGACACATCGAAATACCCGCCATGTACCTTGCACACGGGCCAATTATCAACAACAATTATTAAACATGCAAATCACAGACAACCGTTATCAACTCAGCGGCGGCATCGATCCGTTAGACCTTATCGAAGAACATGGCTCACCACTCTATGTGTACGATGCCGCTATAATCGAGCGTCAATATAAACGGATGACAGCGGCATTCGATGTGGCTGATTTGCGCATCAATTATGCCTGTAAAGCAAATACCAACATCAACATTCTCCGGTTTTTAAGAAAGATGGGCGCAGGATTGGACGCAGTGTCGATCCAGGAAGTACAGTTGGGATTGAAAGCCGGCTACCCGGCCGACCGGATCATGTACACGCCCAACTGTGTGGCAATCGACGAAGTCGCTCAGGCCATCAATATGGGGGTCAGGATCAACATTGACAACATATCCATGCTGGAACAATTGGGTCATGAACACCCCGAGGTGCCGGTGGGGATACGCATCAATCCTCATATCATGGCTGGTGGTAATTCTAAAATTTCAACCGGTCATATTGACTCTAAATTTGGCATTTCCATTCACCAGTTGCCCCACATTTTAAAGGTAGTGGAGGCCACCGATATTAAAATTGAGGGACTCCACATGCATACCGGATCAGACATCCTGGATGCCAACTCCTTTTTGCTGGCTGCTGATATTTTACTGAAAACAGCCGAGCATTTCCCCGATCTGGAATATGTGGACTTTGGCAGTGGATTCAAGGTGCCCTACAAGCAAGATGATATCGAAACGGATATTGAGGAGGTAGGGTTAAAAATTTCGGAGCGTTTTAACCAGTTCACTAAGGAATACGGCAAAGACGTTGCCCTCATTTTTGAACCCGGGAAATTTCTGGTCAGCCAGGCAGGTTATTTTTTTGTAAAAGTCAATGTGGTGAAGCCTACCCCGTCAACGGTCTTCCTCGGCGTAGATTCAGGATTAAATCACCTGATTCGCCCGATGTTTTACAATTCCTACCACCGTATTGAAAACATTTCCAAGCCAAACGGCAAGCCAAGGATTTACAGTGTCGTGGGATATATCTGTGAAACCGACACCTTTGGCAACAACCGGAAAATCGCCGAAACACAGGAGGGGGATATTCTTTGCATGTTCAATGCCGGGGCTTACGCTTTCTCCATGGCCTCCAATTATAACTCCCGTTTCCGGCCTGCGGAAGTCATGGTTTACGATAACAAAGTTCATCTTATCCGTCAGCGTGAAACGATGGAAGATATTCTGCGTAATCAGGTAGAAGTAAAATTTGAGCCGGAAGAAGTCGTGGCGTAAATCCAATTAAAGGTTCGCACCGACAACTTTGGTTTTCCAATAAATTAAATCATAACATGAATAATCCAATTAAATTTCTCTGCTTTTTCTTACTGATAATCAGTGTGTTTGCCTGTAAAAATGATCCCGCCGACGAGAGCAAAAAACCATTGAGGGGGCCTGAAGAACTGACTCGCTCGGCCAGTTCCACACCCGATGGCAAGCTGC
This sequence comes from Saprospiraceae bacterium, assembly GCA_041600595.1. Taxonomy (GTDB): domain Bacteria; phylum Bacteroidota; class Bacteroidia; order Chitinophagales; family Saprospiraceae; genus UBA6168. The sequence continues at coordinate 2,830 of JBFIJS010000204.1, forward strand.
TGGGTTACCGGGACAATATCATGACCATTGAAGGTCAGGCGGCAAAAAAGTTTGAAGCGGACTCAAATGTAGTGACCATTATATTGGTCAGACCTGCGGAAACTTTACCGACCAAGGCTTCATTGTCCCCCACGGGGCAAATGCGTGCCGACGTGTTATCAAAAGTCTTCGTTTTGACCCCGATCGATCAGATTTATGCGGAGGGCAACGCAGGCATGCACACCGGTAATATGACCAGCCGCAGCAACTACTGCAGCCTTGGCGTGGTCAGAGACGATGGTACGGACCAGTTGTCAAAAGTATTGCTGGGCAGTTGGAAAGGAAAAACGGTCATGGTTATTGGCAACCCAGACATGATGACCCGTACCCTCGACCAATTGGCGGGACCGGGTAAATACGTGATGCCGGCCAATGAGTATGACCATGTATTCATCGTAAAAGCCCGGGCCATGGGCGATTCCGATGTTTATCATTTCAAATATTGAACGGCGATGGCCTCGACCGGAAGACCGATCAACCAAATTTTACCTTAAAACTACAAGCAACATGTCCCTATCAACTCGTTACAATCCAAAAGAGACCGAATCGAAGTGGTACGCTCATTGGGAAAAAAATAATTATTTCCACTCCGAGCCCGACGACCGCGAGCCGTACACCATTGTGATCCCACCTCCCAATGTCACGGGTGTTCTGCACATGGGCCATATGCTCAACAATACGATTCAGGATATTCTGATCCGGCGGGCGAGGTTGCAGGGTAAAAATGCTTGTTGGGTACCCGGAACGGACCATGCTTCTATTGCCACAGAGGCTAAAGTGGTAAAAAAGCTGCGGGAGCAAGGCATTAAAAAAAGTGACCTGACCCGGGAAGCGTTTTTAGAACACGCTTTCGCCTGGAAGGAAGAATATGGCGGAATCATCCTCGACCAATTGAAAAAACTGGGTGCCTCCTGTGATTGGCAGCGCACCCGATTCACCATGGAGGAAAGCTTGTCGAAAGCAGTGATCCGGGTTTTCGTGGATTTATACAATAAAGGTAAAATTTACCGGAAGCTGCGAATGACCAATTGGGACCCAGAAGCCAAAACTGCCCTTTCCAACGAGGAAGTTAACTTCAAGGAAACGACCGTTCCGCTTTTCTATATCCGTTATCAGATAGAAGACAATCCGGATGAATACCTGACCGTAGCGACCGTGAGACCGGAGACAATCATGGCCGATACCGCCATTGCGGTACACCCGGAAGACGACCGGTTCAAACATTTAATCGGGAAAAAAGCACTCATTCCGCTGATCAACAGAGCCATACCCGTGATTGCCGATGACTACGTCGACCGGGAATTTGGTACGGGTGCCCTGAAGATCACCCCTGCGCACGATCAAAACGATTATGAAGTTGGTCAGCGACACAACCTGCCGGTGATTGACAGCCTGACTGCCGACGGAAAGCTGAACGAAAAAGCTCAAATTCTGGTCGGGGAAGATCGCTTTGACGCCCGCATCAAGATCAAGGTGATGCTCAAAGAAAGCGGGAATTTGGTCAAAATAGAAAACTATACCACGAGCATCGGCCATTCGGAAAGAACGGACGCAGTCATCGAGCCAAGGCTAACCATGCAGTGGTATGTAGAAATGAAAGATTTTGCCGCCAAAGCACTGCAGGCGGTGAAGAGTGGTGAGGTAAAGTTTTACCCGGAAAACATGTGGAACATGTATTACCAGTGGCTCAACGAAGACAATGTCCGGGACTGGTGCATCAGCCGGCAACTCTGGTGGGGCCAACAAATCCCTGCCTGGTACATCAAAACTTCGGATGGCGGCAGGTTGATGACCAATGGTGAAGAGATGGCCTTTGTTGGTGCCAATGCCGAGGAAGCACTGTCCGAAGCCAGAAAGCAAACCGGCAATAACAGTCTGACACTCAACGACCTGGAACGTGATGAGGACGTGGTTGACACCTGGTTTTCGTCCTGGCTGTGGCCCATTTCTGTTTTTGACGGTTTCGACCGCCAGGATGAGCTGAAATATTATTACCCGACCAATACCCTGGTTACTGGTTGGGATATCATCTTTTTCTGGGTGGCCCGCATGATCATGGCAGGTTATGAATGGTCAGAAGAGCTGCTGGGCGAAGATCTGAAAGGCAAACAACCTTTTAGTGATGTGTATTTTACAGGTATGGTCCGGGATAATAAGCGCCGTAAAATGTCAAAACAGCTGGGCAATTCACCGGATGCCTTAAAACTGATCGAAAACTATGGTGCTGACGGGGTTCGGTTCGGCATGCTTTCGTGCTCTTCTGCCGGCAATGACATCATCTTCGATGCACCTTTTGATCCGCAAACCCAAAAGGCGCTCAACGAGAGTAAACTATGCGAGCAGGGACGGAATTTTTGTAATAAAATGTGGAATGCCCTGCGACTGATAAAAAGTTTTGACCTGGTGGAAGCCGAGCAACCCGAAATCAATAAGCTGGCCGTCCGGTGGATCAAGGACAGAACAGACCAGGTCCTGGCCGACCTCGAAAAGAATTTTGCGCAGTACCGGCTATCGGATGCCCTGATGGGTATGTATCAATTGGTTTGGGGAGACTTTTGCTCCTGGTACCTGGAGTTGATCAAACCGGATTATATTGCCGAAGGCAAAAGTGAGCCTTTGGACAAAAAGACTTACGAGGCTACGATCGAGGTGTTCGAAAAATTGATGATCGCCCTGCATCCTTTTATGCCTTTTGTCACAGAGGAGATCTGGCACCAGTTGCGGCAGCGCCAGGAAGGTAACGACTGTATCATACAACGTTATCCAACGTCCGGCAAGGTCGATGCTGCCCTGATTGCCAACATTGAAAAGGCCAAAGATGCGATTTCAAAAATCAGGGAAACCCGCAATAGCAACGGTATTTCTCCTAAAGAATCCCTCAATTTATTTGTGGAAAAAACCTCCAGCTCCGAGGCAATGTACGCCGTGGAAGGGATGCGGGAAATGCTGACAAAACTCGGCAACCTGAGTAGTTTGTCGCTGACCGAAACTGAACCGGCGAGTACGGTTTCGTTTGTATCCGGTACGGAAAAGTATTTTCTGGAATTGAATATCGAGATCGATAAGGAAGCTGAATACAAAAAGCTGGAAGAGGAAAAGAAATACCTGGAAGGATTCATCAACAGCGTGCAAAAAAAATTGGGTAATGAACGCTTCGTAAGTGGTGCTCCCGCTCCCGTCGTAGAAAAAGAACGCCAGAAACTGGCCGATGGTCAGGAGCGCTTGCGGTTGATTACCAAGGCTTTGGAAAATATGAATTAATGATACGTGGCGCAGACAGCGCTCAAGTGCGTTCCGCTAAATTTTAACGGTTGATTTTTCTTCCAGAAATTTGGACGACACTCACTTGAGAGCTGTCTTTCGGCATTTATTATCCGGTTATCATCCTGGCCGCTTCCCTTCCGATTTGCGACCCGATCGCCACGCCCATTCCACCAAGCCGGACCGCCACTCCTACCTGGTCAGATGTCATTTCTATAATCGGCTTTTTCTTTCCTCCAACCCCCAAAATACCGCTCCACCAGCTGTCAATATTCACTTTCTGATTGGGGTAAATAACATTTTCCAGCAATTCTGCCAAGGCGTTTTTGATGAGGGCTGTTTGTCCAAACTCATCCGTAGTTTCTGTTTCCGGCGAGAGGTTTCTTCCGCCTCCCAGAAGGATTCGGTGCGTGCCGGGCCTACCCCGCTCTTCTACACTGCGGAAATAAAAATACCCCCGGTCATAATGAAAAGCACCCTTAATCGGCAGATTATCAATAGGTTCGGTGATTAACACTTGATTTCGGGCTGGCGTCACATCTAGTCCGGGCAGCAGGTGGCGGGCAAAACCATTGGTCGCAACCAATACTTTACCGGCCATGATTTCCCAGCCCTGGTCTGTAGTCAGGCAAACCTTTCCGGATGTTTCTTCCAGGGATTTAATGGGAATCCCATAAAAAGTACGGACACCTTGCTTTTCTGCCAGATCTATCAGGGATTTCATCATTTCTCCGGTATTGATTTGCCCTTCTGCCCGGTTGTGAATGATGTGAGAAATGCCCTGGAACCGGAAGGTCTTCACTCGGTCGGAAGCCAGTTCAAAGACGGCTGAATTTCCAATTATCGGTGCAAGCCTCCGATTGAAATAAGCCATACTGTCCGCACATTTTTCAAAAAGCTCCTGTTCCTCTTTTTTAAAAATTTCAAATCCACCGTAAGGTCTGTACTGTAGTGCCTGGTCAC
>JBFIJS010000205.1:0-7004 GCA_041600595.1 Saprospiraceae bacterium
CGAAGGAGCCGAGCTCGTCGCCGATACGATCAGCGGCGGTAGCCGGACGCTGCGCTCGGTTCCGGCGCTGGACTCGGACGATCATCTCGCGATCATCGATCATGCCCGTGCGCTGCCATACACGGACCCGGACGCCATCGGCGCGATCGGCATCACCAAAGAGGAACGGATGAATCATATCCTGCCCATCAAACCCGATATGGCTGCCTTCAACATGGGCAGTATGAATTATGCCATTTACTCGAAAAAGGCCAAAAAATTCTATTTAAACGGGGTTTTTGAAAACTCATTTGACACCATGCAGTACGCCGTCAAAACCATGACCGAAGCCGGCACCACTCCCGAAATGGAGTGCTTCGACACCGGCCACCTCAACAACGCCGCCGTTCTCCGTGACATGGGACTGATACCCGACAATGCCTGTTACAGCCTGGTCATGGGCGTTTTGGGAGGCATATCAGCCACCACCGAAAATCTGATCCATCAGATCCGGCAGGTGCCCGCAGGTTCCTTTTGGCAGTGTATCGCCGTGAGCCGGAAACAATGGCAAATGGCTGCCGTAGCCTGCACCATGGGCGGTAATTTCCGGGTCGGATTGGAAGATAATTTTTATTTGCCCAATAATGAAATGGCCCGCTCAAACGGCGAATGCGTGGAATGGGGAGTCAAACTGGCGAACATGATGGGACGGGAAGTAGCGAGCATTTCAGAAACCAGAGAAATGTTAAAAATACCCTTCAAAAATTAAATTAATTTTTTCAATTCTCAATTAATCATCAACCGTGTTCAAAGAAAATTTATTTCAGCATAAAAAAGTCCTCGTTACCGGAGGCCGGAGTGGGATAGGATATGGCATTGCCAAATCATTTTTACAATACGGAGCCGAAGTATTCATTTGCTCCCGCAAAGAAACTGCGCTCAAAAAAGCGGCAGAAGAATTAGCTGCTTTCGGTGTATGTCATTTTTACCCCTGTGACATTCGTCAAACCGGAGAAATAAAATTATTGGCCGAAAAAATAAAATCCAATTTTGGACAACTCGATATCTTAATTAATAATGCCGGCGGACAATTTCCGGCTCCCGCCGAATTAATTTCCGAAAATGGCTGGGCAGCCGTGATCAATAATAATTTAAATGGCACTTTTTACATGACCCAGGAAATGGCCAGGTCATTTTTTATTCCGCAAAAAAATGGCGTGGTCGTCAATATTGTGGCCAATACATTTCGGGGTTTTCCGGGCATGGCACATACCGGAGCGGCCCGGGCCGGCGTGGAGAATCTTACCAAAACCCTGGCGCAGGAATGGGCCGAACACAACATCCGGATGAACGCCGTAGCCCCCGGCACCATTGAATCTTCCGGCCTCGATCAGTACCCGCCACCGATCCGGGATATGTTTGCGGAAGCAAAAAAAGAAAACCTGATGGGGCGCTTTGGAACGGTGGAGGATGTGGCCCATGCCGTCCTTTTTCTGGCGAGCCCGCTTTCTTCTTATATCAGTGGCACCACTTTATATGTGGATGGTATGGAACACCTGGCAGGCGACCGGATGGGATTGATCAAAACATTAAAATCGTTTTTGTAAAATATTGCCAGCCTTTTTCTACTGACACCAAACAGCATAAAAAAATAATATGCAGCAATCATTATTTACCGAAGAGCACGAATTATTCCGGCAGAGCCTCAGGGCATTTATCGACAAAGAAATAAATCCATATATCGACCAATGGGAGGAAGACCGCCGGATTCCAAAAAACATCTGGAAAAAAATGGGCGACATGGGTTTCCTTGGTCTGGCTTATCCGGAAGAATACGGAGGAAAAAGTCTGGACTTTTTTTTCGACGTGGTTTTTAATGAGGAATTAGGGCGAATCAATTCCGGTGGCTTTGTAATTACCCAGCAAGTCGTGCAGTATATGTCGGGGCCATATATTTTAAAATATGGATCGGAAAAATTAAAACAAAAATACCTGCCCGGACTTATTTCCGGAGAATTAATTTCCAGCATCGGCATCACCGAACCGGGTGCCGGATCGGATGCCCAGAATATTCAAACCAGGGCGGTTAAAAATGGCGACCATTATATTGTCAACGGTTCCAAAACATTTATCACCAATGGTGTTTACGGCGATTTAATTGTCACCGTCGTGAAAACCAACCCCGACGCCGGAGCTGCCGGCATCAGTTTATTGGTTATCGACAGACATGCGAAAGGGGTGTCGGCCCGAAAATTAAAAAAACTCGGCTGGCACGCTTCCGATACGGCGGAACTGAGCTTTGACAATGTGGAGGTGCCCGTAGAAAACCTGGTCGGTCAGGAAGGGTTGGGTTTTTATTATTTGATGAATGGCCTGCAGCTGGAGCGGCTCTGTTTTATTCCGGCGGCGGTAAAAGCCATGGAACTGGCCATTGCCAAATCGTTGCAGTATATGTCGGAGCGGGAAGCATTTGGCCGGCCGATCAACCGTTTTCAGGTCTTGCGTCACCGGATCGCACAACTGGCCTCGGAGGTAGAAGCTTTAAAAGCATTCAGCTACCATTGTTGTAAAATGTATAACGAGGGAATTTATGACGTTAAATTATGCAGCATGGCAAAATTGGTAGCCACCGAATTATCGGAAAAAGTCGCTACGCAGTGCCTGCAATTTTATGGCGGATATGGATTCATGGAAGAATACCCGATGGCGCGTATGTATCGCGATGTCAGGGTTGGAACCATCGGGGGCGGCTCCTCGGAAATTATGCGGGAAATCATTGCCAAAATGGTCATTGATGCGGTGGATTATAAAAAAGCGGAAACGAGTTTCACCTATGCCACGGATGGCCATTCCAATATTTCCTATTTTAAAGAGGAGCATGATTTATTTCGACAGTCATTGCGTGATTTTTTAAATAAAGAAGTGCGGCCATATCTTGACCAATGGGAAAAAGACGGCGCAATACCCCGCAGCATTTATCAAAAAATGGGGGCTATGGGATATTTTGGTCTGGAAATTCCGGAAGAATATGGTGGTTGTAAAAATGACATCTGGCACACAGTTATTTTGCAGGAAGAATTATCCAGATTAAATTCAGGCGGATTTGCGGCCGCCATGGGAGCGCATTTCGGATTGGCCATGACACATATTTGTACGGAGGGTAGTCACGAACAAAAATTAAAATATTTAATTCCCGGAAATAAAGGCGAATTAATCGGCTGCCTGGCCGTCACCGAACCATTTGGCGGCTCGGATGTGCAGGCCATTCGTACCACAGCGATCAGAGAAGGCGACCATTTTATTATCAATGGCAGTAAAACATTTATCACCAATGGTGTTCATAGTGATTACATCGTAGCCGCAGTGAAAACTGACCCCGATAAAAAAGCCAATGGAATTTCCATGTTGATTGTTGAAAGGGATCGCCCGGGTGTCTCCGCCCAAAAATTAAATAAATTGGGATGGCACGCTTCCGACACGGGAGAAATTGCCTTTGATCAGGTAAAAGTCCCGGCGGAAAACTTACTGGGCCAGGAAAATGCCGGCTTCTTTTATATCATGCAGCATTTTGTTTCCGAAAGACTGAGTATGGCTGTCGGCGCCGTCTCGGCATCCCAGTATGCACTGGAAACAACTTTGAAATATATGGACGAGCGGGAAGCTTTTGGTCGGAAAATCAATAAATTCCAGGCGCTCCGGCATCGCATTGCCCAGATGGCTTCGGAAATCGAACTCAACAAGCAATTTGTTTACAATGTGTACCACCGGTTTTCCACCGGCGATTACGTGGTAAAAGAAGCCAGCATGGCCAAACTGGTCTGCACCCAATTGGCTGACAAGGTGACTTTTGAATGTCTGCAAATGTTCGGTGGCTATGGCTATATGGAGGACTATCCCCTGGCGAGAATGTGGCGGGATGCCCGACTTGGACAAATTGGCGGTGGCACCTCGGAAATATTATGCGAAATTATTTCCAAAATATTAATTGATGGAAAAGGCTACGAGGAGCCTCTGGCCAAAACAAAAATAAAGACAGCATAAAAATTAAATAGAAATAAATGACAACGAGTATTCCAAACACAAAAAAAATAATTACCGGAGAGGATTATATTAATTCCCTGCGCAACCGGAATTTAACCATTTATTTATTTGGTGAAAAAATAAAAGACCCGGTCGAACATCCGATGATCCGGCCGTCTATTAATGCCCTGGCCAAAACGTATGACCTGGCCGTCGCTGCTCCCGAACTGGCATCGGTCATTTCCCCGTTTACGGGGGAGCGGGTCAGTCGTTTTTTAAATATTTGCACCGACGTTAATGATTTGGTTTTACAAAATAAAATGCAGCGTAAAATGGGCCAGTTAACCGGCACTTGTTTTCAACGCTGTGTGGGGATGGATGCATTTAATTCGCTTTATTCGGTCACGTATGAAATGGATGAAAAACACGGAACAGACTACCACCGGCGGTTAAAATTATTTTTAACCAAAATGCACCAACACAATTATGTGGTGGGAGGTGCGATGACGGATGTAAAGGGCGACCGCAGTCTCGCCCCGCATCAGCAAGCCGACCAGGATCTGTTCGTCCACATCACCCGGCGCACGGCGGAGGGCGTTTATATCAGTGGTGCCAAGGCGCACCAGACAGGCTGCATCAATTCGCATTACCTGATCGTGATGCCAACAATGCGACTGGGAGATGCAGACGCAGCATTCGCCATCGTTGGGGCCATTCCCGTTGAGGCAGAGGGCATTACATATATTTATGGCCGACAATCCTGCGACACCCGGAGCATGGAAGGTGGCGACATCGACGTCGACAATGCCCGGTACGGCGGGCAGGAAGCAATGGTTATTTTTGAAAATGTATTCATACCAAACGAATATATTTTCATGGACGGTGAATATGATTTTGCGGCTATGTTGGTTGAGCGCTTCACGACTTACCATCGCCGGAGCTACGTCTGCAAATCAGGTGTGGGCGACGTGCTGATCGGTGCTGCCGCAAATATTGCCGACATGAACGGCGTGCCCAAAGCATCACATATAAAAGATAAATTGGTGGAAATGACGCATTTAAATGAAACCGTTTACGCAACAGGCATCGCTTCATCCTACCAGGGATATGCCACTAAATCGGGTGCCTATATTTGCGATGAAATGCTGGCAAATGTTTGCAAACACCACGTCACAAAAATGCCGTATGAAATTGGCCGTTTGGCGCAGGACCTTGCCGGCGGACTCGTCGCTACCCTACCCTCGGAAAAAGATTTAAATCATCCGGAAATTGGTATTTTATTAAAAAAATATTTGCGTGGAAAAGCGGACGTAAAAACGGAAGACCGCATGCGTATTTTGAGATTAATTGAAAATATGACTCTGGGCCGCAATGCAGTTGGTTATTTAACGGAAAGTATGCACGGTGCCGGATCGCCCCAGGCTCAGCGAATACAAATCGGACGGACCATGCAATTGGAATATAAAAAGCGTTTGGCTAAAATTCTCGCCGGCATTGAAACGGCAGAAAATAAAGATTTAATTATCGAAGAATTGAGCGGATATTTTGCCCGGGTGTTTAAAATTTAACGGAGAAAACACCAGGCAAGGCTGCATTTAATCTGATGATTCCGGTAAAGTATTCAAACCTCTCCTCCTTAAACATTTTACACTCAACAACGAAATGACGGTTTGGCCGTGCTTTTTTTAATTTTACCGCGCAAAAAATGGAAATACATGACGACACAAACCCGGTTCCTGTTTTTATTCTTGTCCATCCTCGGCCTCAACGCCTGCAGCAACCAGGCTCCGACCTCCATCGAAAACGACCAGCTGTTCTCTCTGCTCCCGGCCAGTTACACGGGAATCGATTTTGTCAACGAAATTGAATACACGGAAGAATTCAACCCCTACACCTACCGCAACTTCTTCAACGGTGGCGGTGTCGGTATCGGCGATCTCAATGACGATGGCCTGCCCGACATTTTCTTTTGTGGAAACATGCGGGACAACCGCCTGTACCTCAACCGGGGGGAGTTTAAATTTGATGACATTACGGAACTGGCGGGGGTTGCTTCTACCGGAGTCTGGAGTACCGGCGTCAGTTTTGCCGACGTCAACGGGGATGGGAAATTGGATATTTATGTTTGTAAATCCGGAGCCCCCGGCGGCGAAAACCGGCACAACGAGTTGTTTATCAACCAGGGCAACGACGAAAACGGCATTCCCCGGTTTGCGGAAAAAGCCCGGGACTGGGGAATTGCGGACCTCGGCCTTTCCACCCACGCCGCCTTTTTTGATTTTGATAAAGATGGTGACCTTGATTGTTACCTGCTCAACAACTCCTTCCGGCCGGTAGGCGGTTATGATCTCCGAAAAAACCAGCGGGAAATCAGGGATACCCTGGGCGGAAATAAATTGTACCGCAACGACGGCGATCATTTTACCGATATCAGCGCAGCGGCCGGCATTTACAGCAGCGACATCGGATTCGGCCTGGGGGTGACCATCGGCGATGTGAACCGGGATGGCTGGCAGGACATCTTTGTCAGCAACGATTTTTTCGAAAAAGATTACCTCTACCTGAACAATCAGGACGGTACGTTCACCGAAGCGCTCGAAACTTACATCCGGGAAATCAGTCTTGGCTCCATGGGTGCGGATATGGCCGACCTCAACAATGATGGCCTGCCGGAAATTTTTGTCACGGAAATGCTGCCTGAAGACGATGCCCGGATGAAAACCAAAACCCGCTTTGAGAACTGGGATAAATACGAAGCAAATTTTAAAAACGGCTATTACCGCCAATTTACCCGCAATGTGCTGCAGCTCAATCTGGGCCGCATAGACAAAAAGGGTAGTTATTTTAGTGAAATCAGTCGCCTGGCCGGCGTACACGCAACCGACTGGAGCTGGGGGGCGCTGCTATTCGACGCCGACAATGACGGCAGGAAAGATATTTTTGTGGCCAACGGTATTTTCAAAGACCTGACCGATCAGGATTATATCAACTTCTACTCCAACGAC
>JBFIJS010000206.1:0-6998 GCA_041600595.1 Saprospiraceae bacterium
GTCAGTCGGATATGAGCCACCATGTCGGTGTCCACCTTGCCGGAGGCGGTACCCTGCAGTTGGGCTCTGGCGATCAGCGATCCGGCTTGTTGCAGGGGAATTACCGTCAGCACTTCTTCTTCCGCTTTGACGAATTGCTGTTCGCTCCAGGCATTGGTGAGGGCAACTTTACCGTCGATGGGTGCTATCAGCAACCAGGTTTGTTTCCACTCTTCAATTTGCCCTTTGAGTCGCTGCATGTCACCTTTGAGGGTGAGCAACCTTTGGCTCTGATCGTCGGATTGTCTCTGGCGCAGGTCGAGTATGGCTGCTTCCAGCCGCCGTATTTCGAGCTGGTTGGTCGCTTTTTCTGACCGCAGCCGCTCCAGTTGGCGACTTTTTACCAGATGGGCAGCTTTAGTTTGTTCGAATTCCAGTTTACTGATCGATCTGTTTTCGTTCAGGAGACTGTCCCGAGTCACGCCGATCTGACTCAACATCATTTCTTCCCTAAACAGTTTGATCTGGTTTTCCAGCGACTCCTCCAGTTTGATTATTTCAGCAATTTGCAGTCGCAAATTGTTGATTTTCTGTAAGTTAAGATCTTGTTGTAAAAAGTATTGAAGGTCGGCAAAATTTTGGGAAAAGGTGGCAAACTCCCGTTGCAGGCTCCCCAGTTCCAGATCGTCGGGCAGTTCAATGGTTAAAAAACCGGAAGGGTCCTGATTCGATAATTCCTCCAATAGGGTGTCAATAGCCAGCACATCTGTGGTTTTCGCCGGGTTGTCCAGTTCGCCTATCACGGCTCCCTTTTGGACCAGGTCTTCATTTTTTACGCGCAGGGCCACGATTTTTGCACTGGCTCTTGCCACCAGTCTGATGGGAGGGTTTTCGGTGGTCAAAACCACCGGTGCGACGACGATGTCAGGATAACTGACCATCCAGCTGATTCCCAAAAGTGCCACTACGCAGATGAACAGAACGGTCATACCCCAGCGCAATGACCACCCCGGCGGGTGGCCAATGATCGCTTCCAGATCGTTTTGTCTGGTGAGTATGATTTCGTCCGGGCGGGTAGCTGGCATGTGTTGATGATCAGTTTTTTGCTGCTTTTTGGTTAGATTTTAACGATTCTGAGCACCTGGCTCCGCTTCCCATCTATTTCCAGTTGTACAAAATAAATCCCGCTCTGACTGATTTCCGAACCGATCGTCACCTGACCGCTCCGGCCCGGCAACGTCCGGGCAGCTACAACCTGACCCAGCACATTCACAATGGAAACCCGCCCGGTGGAGAAAGATTCTGCCAGTTCGTACACGATCCTCACCTCTCCGGCAAAAGGATTGGGAGCCGCTAAAAACTCCACCAGGGCCACTTCGTTGTCAAGGCTGTTGACAACCGGAGGTATCGTGATGATCTGGGCGAATTGGTTGTCCCCACAGCTGTTGGATACAGTCAGAGTGACTTCGTAGGTCCCCGGTTCCGCAAAGGTATAGACAGGGTTGATTTCATTGGATACAAAACCGGAGCCGTCGCCAAAGGACCAGGTGTAGGCATCACCATCACTATTGGCACTGACAAACTCTACAGTTTGACCGTTGATGGCAAAAGCAAAACTGGCATCAATCACATCCAATACCTGAATAAAATTGGTCGACGTAAAAGTATCGGCGCCGACGGCATTGGAAATAGTCAGTTCAACCTCAAAAAAACCGGTATCAGTATACGTAACGATTGGGTTTTGTTCCGATGAAAAGGCAGGGTTGCCTCCGGGAAAAGACCATTGCCAGGCAGTCGGTGCATTCGTTGATTCATCAAAAAACTGTACGGTAAAAGGGCTGCAACCGATTTCACCATCGGCAGAAAAAGCCGCAACCGGCGGGATAGCTTCAACTACGATGGTCTGAGTAGAAACAGTGGTGCCGCAGTCGTTGGTGGCGGCCAGCGTCACCTCGTAGCTGCCTGCGGCGGTGAAGGTGTAGGTTGGGTCGGCCAGGTCGCTGGTCGTGCCCGTACCGTCATTGAAAGTCCACAGGTAACTGGTAGCGTCCTCGGAGGCGTTACTGAAGCTGACAACACCGGCATTTTCACTAAAGGAAAAGGCTGGTGTTGGCAAAGGTAAAACATGAATCAGTCCGGGAAAATCAAGCAGGAAGGTGGCGCCCGTTTTGGTCACTACTTCAAGCGTAACATCATGGAAACCGGCTACCGAAAACCCGACCGTGGGCTGGCTGAGGGCCGAAATAGCGGGGTTACCGTTGGCGAAGGTCCATTCCCATTGGTAAGCGAACTGTGAGGTGTCTTCGAAATTGACGACCCATTCGGGGCAGCCTTCTGTGGCTGAAAATTGGATTGGAGGAAAGGCAGCGTCCTCTACCAAAAAAGCATCGACGGCGGCCTCTACCAGATCGTCCCCGGGCTGGTCGGAAGCTTCAAAGATAATCCGCATTTGGCTGGTGACTGCCAGAAAATCAGATACCTTAAATTCGGAACGGTCACGCCAGGCGGAACTGGAACTGGTAATCGTTTCCAAAACGACTTCTTCCAGCCCGTTGCTCATGCTCACCTGAAAAGTATCGTTGGGTGCCATGCCGCCATTTCCCAAATTCACAAACCAGGCATGATAACTCACCACGGGCTCATTATAAATAGTCAGGTCCATGACCGGGGAGATCAACCGGACATACCCGTCGTCCACATCGTCATCGGCGGCCACGCCTCCTGCGTTACCGGTCATAAAACATTGGTTACCAATGTCGTCCGGCACGTCGGCATCCGGATTGGCGAGTTCACCGTTCTGGGAAGTGCCTATTGGCCGGCCTCTGGTCCACCAGCCTTCCGAAGCGTTCATATCAGTAGTCCATCCCTGACTGACGAAAAAATCATCCTGGTAACCCAGGTGCGTTTCCAGGGTAACGGGGTCAGTGTTTTCCTCCACCAACAAGTTATTGAGGGAAACGTGTTTAAAACCCCAGCGAGCTGCGGCCAACGTGTAGGTATCGCGAAAAATATCGGTAAAAGTAAATTGACCGTCAGCATCCGTGAAGGTGGTAAAACGAAAAGTACTGCTTTCCAGCACCACCTGGGCTGCCGGTACGGGCGAACCGTCGATCGCACTGACGACCTGCCCCGAAAATGCATCTACCGGAACAATCGGGTCGAGGGCAACATCCAGGGTAGTCAGCACCCCGTTTTCCAGCACAGCAGGGACGGTTTTGGAAATATAGCCCGTTGCGCTGAACGTTACCTCAAAAGTGCCGGGAATGGCTTGTCCCGTTTTATAATTACCCACCAGATCGCTGGTTGTAAAGTTGGCCTGAGGGCTTTCAATATGCACCTCGGCACCAAAGATTGGCGCTCCGGTCAGGCTGTTGGTGATCGCACCTTCCAGCCAGCAGGCCCGCACGTAATCAGCCCCACAAACAATGAGACCACTTTGCCGGTCGGATAATAAAACAATACCGCTTGGCAGAAAGGGGTAGGCACCCCAGGCACCGCTGAAACCACCATTGCCCCCGAGGAAAGTATCCCAGTTGCCTACTTCAATGATATTTTCCGGACGCGAAGCATCGGCGATGATACCTCCATCGGTATAATAGGAAATGATCAGCCAATTGTCCCAGACATGCACGTTGTGAGGAATGACATTGGCACCCAGAGTGGCAATCGGCCGGAACTGATCCAGCTCACGGATGTCGCTGAAATCCGTAATATCATAAGCCGCCACCGGTGCGTTTGCCTTTTCGTCGGTGGTGAAAACAACGGTGTTCTCCGCATTGACCCAGGCGTTGTGGGTAAAATTATAAGGTGTCGGCTGGGTTGCGATCAAACTGACCGACTGCTTGTTGGAAACATCGTAGATACCCAGGTCGCCGCCGTAAATTTCCGAGGCGTACAATATATTGTTCTGAGCAAAATAGTCGTGAGCATAAGGTGCTACATCCGAATAGATGACAGTTGGATTGCCCGGATCTGTAAAAACATCCAGGATGGTCAGCATGCGGCCGTTGTTGAGGTTGCAGCCAGCGAGGTAGCAGTAGCCAAATTCGTCGATGTATAAGTTGTGGCAGTCCGTGAGGTTACCCCAGCCAGTTATGGGGAAAATAACGTATTCCCAGGTGATGCTGTCCGGAGCACCAGCCATATCAATGACCAACAGCCCGCCGCCGGTTTCATTGGTGACGTAAACGTGGTTGCCCCAGGACTTGATGTCCCGCCAGGTAGAGTTGGGTCCGTCGATAAACTGAACCTCCTCGATGGCAGTCGGTTCAGTCACATTCACGATGGATACGCCGGTGTTGAGCCCGACGATGGCGTACTCTGCATTGGTGACCGGATCGGCCCATCCCCAAACGTCGTTCACATTGACGGGGTAGTCCAGTTGGTCAAGCAGTTGCATGTTGAGTTGAGCAAAGGAAGTTGTGGCCAGCAAGGCCCAGAAAAACGGAAGTAAAATCTTCTTCATATAAGCTGTATTGAATTTTTTTTTTGAAAAACTGTACCCACCGCAAAAATCACGCTTAATCGCCTAAGCGGAATAAATACACAGCACAAAGTGCCCGCGAGCGCAGCAGAATGACAAATTTGTCAGGCCCCTAACTCCAGTTGTTCTTTTACCAATGAAAAATAAGCTCCCCGCAAAGCCGTTAACTCGGCGTGGGTGCCTTTTTCTACGATCCTGCCCTTTTCCAGCACGATAATCTGGTCGGCATTTTTAACGGTACTGAGGCGGTGAGCCACGACGACCACGGTTTTGCCACGGAAAAACTGACTAAGATTTTCGGTGATAATCTTTTCTGTGTGCGCATCGAGTGCATTGGTGGCTTCATCGAAAAACAGGTAGTCCGGTTCTTTGTAAACGGCCCGTGCGATCAGCAGCCTTTGCTTTTGTCCCTGGCTCAGCCCGTTGCCCCGGGCTCCGACCATCGTGTTGTATCCAAGCGGGAGATTTTCGATAAATGACTGGATATGAGCGGTTTGAACAGACTGAAGCAGGCGGTCTTTATCGATCTTGTCCCATTCACCCTCGCTCTCGGCGATGTTCGAGGCAATGGTATCAGAAAAAATAAAGCCGTCTTGCATGACTGCTCCACAGTGGGCTCTCCACACCGCAGGTTCGATGTTTTTCAAATGGGTTGTGCCCACTTTGATTTGCCCGCCACCGGGTTGGTAGAAGCCGAGCAACAACTTTACCAGGGTCGTTTTGCCACTCCCGCTGGTACCAACGATGGCAGTGATTTTACCTGCCGGAATCGTCAGGTTGATGTCCTTCAGCACGTGGTCTGATAATTCATTGTACCGAAACGACAAGTTTTCGATGGTAAATCCACCTTTGATGTTTTGGGTGATCAGTACTTGCGGGTTGGTATTGGCCGGCTGGCCGGTCTCTTTTGCTGGGGGCTGCTGGTGGATTTCCGTCAGGCGTTCCAGGCTGATTCCGGCATCCTGTGCTTCCCGCACGAAAACGACGATTTGTTGCAAGGGTACATTGAGCTGTCCCAAAATGAACATAATGGCCAGCATCATACCCAGGGTCAATTCCCCTTCAATGACCGCCGCTGCGGCAACGATGGTGATGAAAATATCCTTGATCTGGGTGATGAAAGAGGCGCCGGCATCCTGCCACTGGGTTACGGAGAGGGATTTGATGTTGGCGCGAAATAATTTGGATTGAATGTGAACCCAGCCATAGCGACGTTTGCGTTCGCTGTTTTGCAATTTGATTTCCTGCATTCCCTGGATCAATTCGATCAGCGCACTTTGGTTTTCGGATAAGGCCCGGAATTTCAAGTAGTCGGCATCCTTTCTTTTTTTTAAAAAAATAACAATCCAAAGTAAGTATAAAAGACTGGCAACCAGGAAGATCGAGAAGATGACGAGGCTGTAAACAGCCAGTACTATCCCGAAAATGATCAGGGTAAATGCAGAAAACAGGATGTTGAGCATGCTGACGGTCAGGAATTGCTCAATGCGCTTATGGTCCCCGATTCGCTGGAGCAGATCTCCCGTCATTTTAGCATCAAAGAACTGGATGGGTTGCTCCATCAGTTTTACCAAAAAGTCGCTTACAAGGGAAACGTTGACCCGGGTGCCGATGTGAAGCAGTATCCAGCTTTGCAGGAACTTGACCACAACCTGACCAGCAAACAGCATCAGCTGTCCCAAAAGGATCAGCCAGATAAAGTGGAGGTCCCGGTTTTCGATGCCAATGTCAACAATGGATTGGGTCAGAAAGGGGAATAAAAACTGGATCACACCGGCGACGAGCAATCCCAGTATCAATTGCCAGATCAGCCGACGGTAAGGCGTCAGGTACCGCAATAAAAAACGGAAGCTGTTTTTGGGGGGTGCTTCGCCCTCCATATTGAAAAACTCCGGCGTTGTTTCCAGGAGAATGGCCACCCCCTGGCCCGCATCGCTGCACCAGTGCCTTTGAAATTCCGAGTGGCTCAGTTTGACTTTTCCCCGGCCCGGGTCAGCTATCCAGATCCATTTTTTGGAAACTTTATAGACCACGACAAAGTGATTTTGATTCCAATGTAAAATGGCGGGTAGCGGAATCTGGAAAAAGTGGGGGGAGTCGTCGTGGGTCTCGAAGGGGATTTTTACGGGCAAAGCCCGAAACCCAATACTTTCGGCTGCCACGATGATTCCCCTGGCAGATACTCCTTCCCGGTCGAGGTAACTTTTCTGCCGCAACTGTTGCAGGGTGTACTGTCGGCCGTAATGCGCAGCGACCATCCGCAGGCAGGTTGGGCCACAGTCCATTGCATCAAGTTGTCGGTAAAACGGGAAGGGCATTTAACTGGTTGTTGGTTGATTATTGCTGATCTGAGCAAAAATTAGATTCTACAATGACTTCGGTTTCGACAGGCCGGGCAGGTCCCTGCAAAAAAGCGTACCTGGACACAAACATACCTAAAAATCAAAAGAATAATTCTTTACGGAACTCTGCTGCTTTTGTTGAGGTTACCAACCCCCAACTTGAAGTTCTGTCTTTCAAACGTGTACCTTCGCAC
>JBFIJS010000207.1:0-6991 GCA_041600595.1 Saprospiraceae bacterium
ACTGAGATTCATTTTTTTTATTAATTTTAAATAATTATAAGCTTTATAACAATTTTTTGATTTATTTTTATCATTTTTTAAAAATATTTGCTCAAATAAGTTGTAAAAAATAATTTTTTATTTTAGTGAAAAATATTTTTGAAAATAATTTATAATATCAGAAAATATTATTATTTCCAAAAAAAAATGAACCGGAAAAATGACCGGGCCCGGCAGTTCTTTACTGCGGCCCGGAAGAATATTGAACGCCGGCTTCTGTTGAACAGATAACACCATCAATAACTGAATGTATAAAGCAGCTACAGGCTTTTTTGCCCGTCGGCGGGACGAAAACCTGTAGTGTTTTTTCATTTAAAAAAACAATTACCGTGAAAAGAACATCTACCATTTTTTTAATGCTAAACCTTGCTGTCAGCCTGTTTGCACAGCCTGCTGATTTTGAAAACTTCAACCTGGGAACGGATGAATTTCTCAATGGCAGCGACGGCAGCGGCGGCTTCCAGTCGGGCCTCTTTTTCTTTCCCAACAGCTATAATGCCGCCTGGGATTCCTGGAGCGGATGGGCGGTTTCTTCCATGACGGATGTCACCACCCCTGGCTTTGGCAACCAATACAGCTGTATCGCCGGTGAAGGGGCGGACAATTCAACTGCTTATGCGGTGAGTTTCGTTTCGGGTGAATCCATCGTCCCGATGCCCCTGCCTGATGACCCTGCAACCCTTCCTTTCAGCGTGGAGATTAACAACAGCACCTATGCCTATTACAGCATGTTGGACGGAGACAATTACGCAAAAAAATTCGGGGGAATTGACGGGAATGATCCGGATTTCTTTTTGCTGACCATAAAGGGCTATGTGAATGGCAGCCTGACCAACGATTCCATCGACTTTTACCTGGCCGATTACCGCTTCGCCGACAACTCCCAGGATTATATTCTGAACGAATGGACAACGGTCGATCTGACCTCGCTGGGCCATGTGGACAGTCTGTCATTTACCCTGAGTTCAAGCGACATAGGGGTATTTGGCATGAATACGCCCGCCTATTTCTGTCTGGACAACCTCACGCTGGAAATTATCGAAAATACGAACCAACCCCTGGTGGATGTGCAGCTCAACATTTTCCCGAACCCCGTCGCCGAGCAATTGTCCATCGACTGGCGGGAACCAATCCCGGGCCATGTTTTTATTTATTCCAATACGGGACAGCTGGTTCGGCAAAGCCCTCTTGCCTACGGCCTGCAAACCCTGGATGTGGGATCATTGGTGGCCGGTTCGTATTTCATAAAAATACAAACGGCGGAGGGATGGCTCTCCCGAAGAATCCTCAAGCACTGAGGCAATAATTGAAACCAGGCAACAGCCTCGGCGGAGTATCCCGACTTGATGGTCGGCAAGTACAAAATTTCGTCATCACGACGTGTACTGACGGTGCTCCGCCGGGGCTGTTCGTTTTGGTAACATGCTTCTCGGTCGGCGTTTGTATCGCCCGGGATGTTGGGTCTGCACCGGCCTGTCAGGTATTTTGCATAAACTTTTAACAAACCGCGCAGAAGCGGATCAAAGCATATTTTTTCTCTTATTTTTGCGATTCACAGCTGGACAAGGCATCGGCACTCCTCCCATGCCAGACGGCTGAAATAACAAGTAAGACCAGATAAAATCAGGATGATACGAGTCATTTTTTCAAAGTGTATTTTTGTGTGTTTGCTGCTGTTTTGCAGTTCCCTTTCCGCCCAACCGGAAAACGGATGGAAGATTTTTGAAAAAACCCAATTCAAAAAAACATTTGTTAAAGAGTACGGCATGTTTATGACCTGGCCGGACTTTTCAGAGGAAATGTTGCAATGGCAGGGAAAGGAAGTCATGCTCACCGGCTACATCATTCCAACCGGAGAAGCAGGTGGCTTCGAAGGGATTATTATTTCAAAATATCCCTATGCCATGTGTTTTTTTTGTGGTGAAGCGGGCATTGAAAGTGTAGCTGAACTACGCCTGAAAAAAGAAGCACCCGATTTTGTGCTCGACAGGCCTTATGTTTTTAAAGGCAAGCTGCTGCTGAACGATACCGATTTTGACCAATTGAATTTTATCGTGACGGATGCCGAACTCATGGATTTGTAGTGCCCAATTTTGCCATTAAAAAATAACGACTTCATTTTACATGCTCTCCTGATTTATGCTCTCCCGGATCGATCTCAAAAAGCTCAATTTTCGCCTCTCCTTGTATTTGTTATCTTTGAGTTGTAACCGAACCAACTAAATCATTTCAAGTATAACCATACCCCAAACAGGGGACCAACAAGCAAAAAAAAACAGGTTTAACCTTTGGACGATAGTTGGATCCCTCCTCACAAATTGCCTCAATTTTTCAATGAAACTAAACAAAGTGCTTTTTTCAACCATTCGTGATGACCAACTGCAACCCTGGTTGGCGCGTACTTCCGGGAAACAAGCACAGCTGTTTTTTCTTCTGTTTACCTTCCTGTTTACATTGAATTTAGGGGCACAGGTACCAGACCTGACCATTGAGGACGCCACCAGAGAATACCAGATCGCTCCCCATGTGCAAGTGCTGATGCCCCCACTGACTCATTTTTCCCGGGACTCCATGCTGCAGGGCTACTACGACCACCTCTTCCTGCCACTTAGCGGTCTCACCTCCGAATTGCAGTCTCATCAGGATTACTGGGCAAAAGTCACCGTGCGGAACCGGTTGGAAAAGACAAGGGAAATAACCGACTGGGTCATGCATTTTCCGCTGATTCTGACGGATATAGAGGTTTGTGCCCGCTACGAAGCAGGCGATATAACAACGGCCAAAAGCGGTTTTTTTATACCCTTCCATGAACGGACCTTTCACCCCACTCACAAAAGAAACCTGATAAAAATTCAGTTGCCACCGGGAGAAAGTGTTGATCTGTTTATCAAGGCAAAATGCGAACGCAATGGTCTGCCTCCCAGCTTTAATGCCAGCATGTCGCGGCTCGACCGGTATTTTACCGAAATGAAAAACAGGAAACAGGCCGACGGGGTGTTTTCCGGGTTTGTATTGATGATTCTGATATACAACCTGTTTATTTTCTTTTTTAACAAGGATAAAGCTTTCGTTTACTACTCTGGTTATTTGCTGAGCATCCTCCTTTTCTCGCTCTACAATACGGGCGATCTGGTCGATTTGCTCGGGAATAGTATTTTTTCCCAAAACCCACGACTAACGCACTTTATTAAGATCAGTGCCTACCTGTTTATCATCACTTACCTGACATTTTTACGGGTCTTTCTGCGATTACCGCAGCTGTTACCCAAATGGGATACAATATTCAAAAGGTTTTTGTTGTGGTTTGTTTTGCCAGCCGCCCTGCTGGAATCAATCATGATGGTGCAAACCCAATTTAATTACAACCGGATCGACACCATTTCTATCATTACCATTTTGATCTTTCTGGTAATGACAACCATTTTCTTCTACCCGCTATACAAGACCCGGGACAAAAAAGGTTACTTTATCATTGCGGGTTTTCTGGCCATGGAGATTGGTATCTTATTGACGATCTACGACCGGTATCAAACGATCGAATTTTCTACCCTTCCATTTAAAGTAGGAACGATACTGGAAATCATCATTTACTCCATAGGCTTGGTTTACCGGCAACAAGAGAAAGAAAAAGAACGGCAGCAAGCCACCTTTGACTTGCAGAAAAGTCAGATCCTGCAACAACAAAAAGCGCAGGAAGCGGCCCATTTAGCGGAGATCAACCGATTGAAAACAGATTTTTATACCAACATCACACACGAGTTTCGCACCCCGCTGACAGTCATTATGGGGATGGCCGAAAACATTCATGACCACCCGACTGAAAAGGAAATGATTATCCGTAATAGTCACAATTTACTGGGGCTGATCAACCAACTGCTCGACCTGTCCAAATTGGACGGCGGCTACGAGCAAATCCATTATTTACAGGCCGACATCGTTCCGTTGTTGCGTTACCTGACCGAGTCTTTCTATTCCCTTGCCAAAGAAAAAAACATCGATGTCCACTTTTCCTCTTCCGAGGACACCATTGTCATGGATTTCGACGAAACGAAAATCCAGCATATCATCAACAACCTGATGTCCAACGCCGTCAAATTCACCAAACCGGGCGGCAAGATCGACTGCCATGTTTCATGTGAAATCGAGCAGGGCGAGCGTTACCTGGAGATCAAAATAAAGGATACCGGAATTGGTATTTCAGCGGAACACATCAACCGCATCTTCGATCGCTTTTATCAGGTTAAGGACAACCGGGCCGTGGGCTTTGGTACCGGTATCGGGCTGGCTTTGTGCAAGGAACTCACCAGTTTACTTGGCGGTAAAATTTATGTTGAGAGTACTTTGGGGAAAGGAGCCATCTTTGTTGTCCGGCTGCCGATATCGCAGCAAGCAGTTAAGTATCCTGTCAACATCGTAAAACCACTCGCTTCTCACACCACTCCCGCTCTGCCAATGCTGCCACCTACCATTCACGACCCAAACCAACCTATTGTTTTGGTGATTGAGGACAACAAGGACGTGGCCTATTATGTACAGAGTCTTTTGACAAAAGAATATCAGGTAGAACTCGCCACCGATGGCCTTGAGGGGGTAAAAAAGGCTCTGGAGCTCATCCCGGACATTATCATTACCGATGTTATGATGCCTAAAAAAGATGGATATGAAGTTACTCAGATTTTAAAAAACGACACCCGAACCAGTCACATCCCTATCATTATTTTAACTGCAAAAGCCAATGAAAAAGATAAATTGGACGGACTACAGGCGGGTGCCGACGCCTACCTGCCAAAGCCATTCAACAAGGAAGAATTGCGGCTTCGGCTGGAAAATATGATTCGCCTGAAGAAGGAAATCCAGACGCAATACGGCAGCGAATGGCCAACAGGACAAGCTTTAGTCATTTCTAAAAAAGATGAAAAAACAGCCACCGGAACCAAAGCCATTTCCCTGGATGAACAGTTTGTTCAGCAAATACAAAATGAAATTGAAAAGCGGCTGGATGATTCGGAATTATCCATCGCCGATCTGTGCACGGCTACGGGGCTGAGTCATTCTCAGTTGTACCGGAAGTTGAAGGCTCTCACGGGACATACCCCTGTCCATTTTATTCGAACCTACCGCCTGCAAAAAGCCAGAGTCATTCTTGGTGAGGGCAGGTACAACGTATCAGAGGTCGCCTATCAGGTGGGCTTCAACGACCCTAATTATTTTTCCAGGGCCTTTATTCAGGAATTTGGCATACCTCCCAGCGAATTGAAAAAATAGAGACTTCCTGGTCTGTTTTGTTTGCAAAATCCGGTCAGAATAAGTCACCTCTTTAAAGAGTCCGGAATCACTCAGAACGACCCGGGCCAGTTGTTTTTCACAACCAATATGGAGCTCTGGTCGTGCCGGTACACAGGCCTAAGCAGTTCAGCATTCGCAAAACTGACATTAGTAATTCAGGCGTCAAGGCTTCCCTTTTTTTTGGCGGAAATGGTGTAAAGTGTTTAAATATGCAGATGCTTCCATCATCGCAGGAAGCCAAATTCCGGTTTTCAGATTTTTAGATGCACAAATAAGTGTCGAAAACATCTTTATGAAAATAAGAACCATACTCATCTGCTTTCTTTGTATTTATTCTGCCAATACCATCCTGTCCCAAACGCTGGGTCTGCTGCAAAATGATTCCCTGTCGGTCAACGGATACACGCTTTTCACCAACAACAGAACCACCTATCTCATTGATAATTGTGGTTTTATCGTTAATCAATGGGAGAGCGACTACTTCTCCAATACCAGCAACTACCTTTTGGAAAATGGCAACCTGCTACGAACCTGCAGGGTCGGTGGCACTTTTTCCGGAGGAGGCATTGGTGGCCGGATCGAACTGTTCAATTGGGAAGGTGATCTTTTGTGGTGGCACCACTACGCAACAACCGAGTACCATCAGCATCACGATATTGAACCATTGCCCAATGGCAACATCCTGATCCTGGCCTGGGATCTTCGGACTGCCGAGGAAGCTGTTGAAGCCGGACGAATCCCGGTTTCGCTGAGTGCCGATGGCATCTGGCCGGAGCGAATTGTGGAGGTAGAAATGGTGGGTACCAACGAAATCAATGTTGTCTGGGAATGGTATGTATGGGATCACCTGGTACAAGATTCCGATAGCACCAAAAACAATTTTGGGGTCGTGGCCGGGCATCCGGAACTGATCGATATTAATTACGGCATCCTCAATGGTCCGTTTCCGGGTGGATTAAAAGACTGGATACACGCCAATGCCATTGATTATCACCCCGAACTCGACCAGATCGCCATCAGTTCCCGGCATTTTAATGAAATATGGATTATCGATCACAGCACGACCACTGCCGAAGCCGCCGGCCATTCCGGCGGGCGCTGGGGAAAAGGTGGCGACATTCTGTACCTACCGCCCAGACAAACAGCCGTTCCTCCCCCGAGAACGTCAGGACCAGCGCTTCGCCTTCACGAAGCGCCGTGCGCGTTTCGGACAAGGACACCGGCTTGGGATTTGTCAGCGCCGCATACTCCGGAACAAGCTCCGCCACCTTCCTTTTTAAACTGAGTTCAGCCGCCTCTGCCTTTTGCACCTGCGTTCGCAGCTGCCGGAGCGTCTCCTTAGAGACTTCCGAAGACACGGTTGCTTCATTGAGCCGGTATCGCAGGCCGACAATCTGCTTTGCCAGGTCTTGCTGTTGGCGGATTAGATCGGACGTCTCCGGGTCGTCGACCAGGAAGCGCGCCGTGCTCTCGGCCAAGGCCCGCTGCACCCCACGGGTAGCGACAGCGTCCGCCACCTGGAAGGACTCGTCGACCCGCTCCGGATTGTCTGGAACACCTCCCATCTCACGATCCAGGAGGAGGCGAATATAGAATTCCGCGATCATGCGCATGCGGAACAGACGGCCAACGAAGCGCACCGAATCCCCGGCACCCTCCTGCCAGC
>JBFIJS010000208.1:0-6982 GCA_041600595.1 Saprospiraceae bacterium
CCCGTTTTTCCTCCTCCGCTTTCAGCAACGGGAGCATTTCTTTTAAACCCGCCTCTTTCAGTGTGCTTTCAAACGTTTGGTAAAATTCACGGAAATGCCCCTCCAGATTGGTTGTCACGCATATTTTACCCATTTTTTTTAGCACCCGGAAGCTTTCCCGCAAGGCAGCGGCGGGGTCTTGGAAGTTGTTAATGCCGAGGTTGGAAACGATCAGGTCATATGATCCCTCCTCAAACGGGATTTGGGCGGCATCGCCCGAGACAAAGTGCAGGTTCTGGAGTCCGGCCTTGGCGGCTTTGGTGCGGGCATACTCCAGCGCTTGCTCCCAATTGTCCAGACCCGTCACCCGGGAGGAAGGGCCCAGCATTTGCGCAAGCTCCAAAGAAAGATAACCGGTGCCCGCTCCCACATCCAGTGCCTGCATTCCCTTCCGGATGGGGACCTGATCCAGCAGTATTTTTCCAAAATGTGCCGACCAGGTCAGCAACTGATCGTAGAGGAAAGGAGTATCCGGATTTTGCAGGGAATATTCCCGGTTGAGAAAATCCATAATTTCATTTTAGGGCAAAAATAACCACCTTATGCTTCAAACACAGAATTTTCAAAACAAGAATCTTATCTACTCCTGGCCGTGAAACGAATTTTGCCAGGTAAACAGAGCTTGTATCGTTGCGTGAAGTGGCAGCTGTCAAGCAAAAGCCTTTCTTTTTTCCATTTAATTTCCGGCTCAGCACAATGGTTCAGACAATGTTTTTATTTTGGGTTTTTTCCAAATCAGCTGACTCCAACCATGTCTCTATCAACCATTTCTCTCCTTTATTATTTTTTGTTGAAATCACTGGTTCCCACACCGGAATTTCCTTCTTTTCCACCGGCAGCAAACCCGGATAATCCGGAGGAATGCCTGACCGACCAGCTGCTGAAGCAGCAGTTGGAAGCATCACCCAACCTCAGGGAAATTCATGATAAAATGGAGGAAAATGCAGCTCACTATTTGGCGAAAAGACAGTCAGGAGGGGTGCAAGGGCAGGAGAAAATGGACTTTGTACTGCCGGTCGTGGTACACATCATTCACCAAAATGGGCCGGAGAATGTGTCCGATGCCGAGGTGCTCCAGGCTATCGATTGGCTCAACGATGGCTTCGCCAATACCAACTATTACGATCAGGGGGTAGGGGTGGACACCCGCATCCAGTTTTGTCTTGCCAAACGTGACCCCGGCGGAAATGCAACTTCCGGCATCAACCGGGTCGTTTCCCCACTGACCGATGTGACAAACGACCTGGCGATGAAAGATTTGAGCCGCTGGGATCCCAACCGGTACATCAATATCTGGCTGGTAAAAGTCGCTGGTGGAGCCGGCGGATATGCGACCCTGCCCAGTTCACACGGCTCACCGAGCGATGGCATTGTGATGCTGGCGGAAAAAATAAAGGAGGTTGGTTCAGGACACTCCACGATGATCCACGAACTGGGGCACTACCTCGGGTTGTACCATACTTTTCAGGGAGGCTGCACCAATAATGACTGTCTGCTCGACGGCGACCGGGTTTGCGACACGCCTCCTGACGGCACCACTGCCCCGCCACCTACTTGCTTTATTGCGGTCAACTCCTGTAGCTCTGACACCAATTCCGGCTGGTCGGCCGACCAGGACGATATTATCTGGAATTATGTGGATTACGGCAATTATGCCTGCCGCGCCGGCTACACCCAGGGACAGGCTGACCGGATGGCCTATTTTGTTGAAAATGTGCGCTTTAGCCTTCTGAACACCGAGGCTTGCATCGATCCTTGTCCGAACCCCTACGTCGCTTCTTTTACCGCCGACCAAACCAATATTTTGATGGGGGAGACCGTCAATTTTACCAACACCAGCACCGGCGGGGATAATTATACATGGCAGGTAAACGGCGTCACTTTCTCTACCAATCCCAACAACGCCGCTTATACCTTCAGCGACGGAGCCGGTGACTACATCGTTTCTCTGATTTGCACCACTGCTGATCCCAACTGTACGGAAGTTTTTGAACAGACCATTACGGTCAGATGTCCTGCGGAGGCGTCTTTTATTCCAACGTTTTTTGAAACCATTCCGGGAGGTACCATTGATTTTGCCAATACTTCCACCAATAGCAATGATTTTCAATGGTTTGTCGATGGCGTACAGTATGCAAACACCCCCGACTTTACATTCACATTTCCTGCTGCCGGCAATTACCAGGTGGTATTACGAGCTGCCGACTCCACCGGTTTTTGTACCGATGAGTATGCTTTGATTGTTCAGGTCGTTTGCGTATCCGCTTCTTTTTCAACCGATAATTTTTATCCCGTGCCGGGGTCTGATGTTGCGTTAGTTAATACCTCGCAAGGAGCCAATTCAGTTTCCTGGTCGGTTAATGGGACGGCGGCAGGCAATGCCGATACGTTGTTTTACCAATTTATTGATCCGGGAATTTATACCGTGTGCATAGCTGCTGAAAATAATAATTGCGACGATGTCAACTGTCAGGAAATGTATGTTTTTGAAAATATCAGCTTGAATTGTACCTCCACATTTATAAAAAAAATGGGTTCAGTCGATATTGACGAGCAGGCTTTTGATTTGGTGCCTGACGGCAATGGTAATTTTTATTTACTCGGAAGAAAGGATAGTCGCTCGATTATTCTTTTAATCGATCCTTCAGGAAATATTATCGATCAGCGCTCTTTCGATTTTACCAGCGGTAATGATTTTATTGTTAAAATATTAATTGATAATAACGGATTTATCATTGGTTCGTCCCGGGATCAAATTAATGCCAGCACCGTTAATCTCGCATTCAAATATGACTGGCAAAATGATATAATTATTTGGGCAAAAAGTTTTTCTGATCCTGCCTATACCCGAATAGAGGGAATTTACCAAAATCCATCTAATGGAAATTATGTGTTTTACGGTATGGTTACTCCAGGACCATTGGATAAATATCTGGTAGAGTTGGACGAGGATAATGGAAGTGTAATTTGGCAACGGCAAATAGATTATGGAGGCAACACCGACATTGCTCTTAATCATGTGGTTTATGGAGGAAGTGTATATCTGGCGGGACCTTTACGGGTTGGCTTCTCGCTTTCCGATATCCGGGGCTACATAAGTAATTTTGATTTTAATGGAAATTTAAATTGGACTAAAACATATTTGCGATCACCATCGCAACCATCCCGATTGTATAATATGCAGATGGTTATTGAAAATGATAAAATATATAATATCGGGCACGGGACATTAAGCGGAGATGTATGGGATGAATCCGAATTGTTGTTTTTTAATACAGAAATAAATGGTGATTTAAATTGGGCAAAAAAATATTCAATTAATAATGGCACTGCATTAGTGAGTCCGCAAATTGCAACTATTACCGACGGTTTTATTATCAGTGGACGCTACCTGGAAAATTCGGGAATAAATTCCCTTTTCTTTACCAAAGTTGACAAAAACGGGCAGGTAATCTGGGCTAAAAAAGTCGGGACCAACGGCAATGATGGCCGATGTCGGTTTACTATTGCCAATGGATTTATAGTTTTTGCAACCCATACCGATGCGTATGACAACGGAAACAATAATGACATTTTATTCGGTAGAATTTCTCTGGACGGACAGGTACTGTCAGCCGGCTGCGATTTAGTAGAAAGTCTGGAATTATTGGCCAGCGATATTGCAAACCCCTACGAAGGACCCGAGCAGCCGGTAGTTTTTGAACCAACGTACCAATGGGAAACAGAAACCTTTGCTAATCAGAGTATTGCGATGAATAACGAAGATGTTCCCGGCTGTGAATGCCAGGAGTTTTCGGTTCCATGTGAGGCCACCTTTATTACGACTTATGGCACATCGGAAAGCGAAACCGCTCAGGCTGCGGTAGCGGTTGCGGATGGTATCATCGTTGGCGGCAATAGCGCATCCGGTGGCGTGCATTTACGGATGTTGTCGAAAGAGGGGGCCACGTTGTGGGAGAGAAGTTTTGACCCCACGAATCAACAGGAAGAGTTGGCTTCATTGAGTGTTGACAGCGATGGCAGGCTGTTGGGGGCGGGCAGCACCAATACAAACAATGTGGGTGAACGACGACCTTTTGCCTTTAAATATGATTACCAGAATAATAATTTAATTTGGATAAAAACACTGGACTATTTTGGTCTGCAACAGGCCGGTTTTTATGAGGTGTTGGAAAATCCGGTTTCCGGTAATTATTTTATTACCGGTCGTCTGCAAAATGCACCCGGCGGTTTAGGTTGCGATGGCCTGTTGCTGGAAGTTGACAGAAATACCGGTGATTTAATCAATGCCAACGGTTTTAATTTGGGCAGTTGTGAAGATTTTATCCGTACCATAATTGTCAATGGAAAATTATATACGACCGGCCGGTATAATTTTGCCGGTGGTGGAACCAACCGGATGCGAAGTGCCATCTCCGAAATTGATTTTTCCGGAAATGAATTATGGAGCCGATTGTATTTGGTGGATGTAAATACCAGCGCCCGTCTGTATTCCAATGATATAATTTCTGAAAACAATGCCCTTTTTGTCATTGGAAATGGAGATACCGATAATACCAGTGCAACGGATATCAGTTTTCAATTTTTTAAAACCAATATAGATGGGTCCATTATTTGGGCAAAAGATTTTAATATTATCGGAGCCAATACCGAACATGGCAGACGAGTACTGGCGGTGCCCGATGGTTTTATTTTGGCCGGTAATTTTATTGCTTCGAATAATAATTCAAATATATTTCTCCTGAAAACGGATAAAAACGGAAACATGCTGTGGGGTAAAGCTTTTGGTGGTCCGGCGAACGATGGTTTGCGGGATATGATTTATCAGGATGGGCAAATTTACCTGATTGGATATACCGAAAATTTTGGTGCTGGTAATGAAGATTTTTTATTAATGAAATTAGATTTAAACGGAAATATACTGGACGAAAATTGCGATATAGAAATTCCGGTAACTATAACGGAAAATAATTTTAATAACCCTTACGACGGTATTCATTCCTTGACAAAATTCAATTTTAACGGTTCGCTGAATAATGCCAGTGAAAACATTATTAATCAAATTTTTACCGAAACCCAATTGTGTTATGCTTCCTGTTTGGATACCTGTGCCAATGGTGCGCTGCGTGATTCCGTTCCGGATGCTGTGCTACAGGTGATCGATGGTCAGTGCCGGGATGGAGCCATCCATTGCCGGGTGCAGATTTGCAATAATGGCGAGGTGGTGCTTCCTGCCAGTACGCCCTTGAGTTTTTATGCCGAAAATCCCACTCAAACAAATACCACATTATTGGCCAACGCCAGTACAAATGCTGTTTTGCAAGTGGGAGAATGTCAGGTATTCGGATTTGATCTGGGGCTGCCTTATAATCAGAAAATTTTTGTCGTGGTCAATGACAATGGAACGACACCGACGCCATTCGATCTGTTTGCCGATTTTCCCAACACCAATGTGGCGGAGTGTGATTTTACCAACAACCTCGGCAGCTTTACCGTCGATTATATTCCGCCGGTGCTTGATCTTGGGCCGGATATTTCCGAATGTCATTTTGGTGTGACCGACCTGGACGCCGGTGCCGGATTCCTGAGCTATGCCTGGTCGGATAATACCGGCGAGCAGGTTACAACCGTTTACGAACCGGGCACTTATTGGGTCACTGTCAGAGACAGTTGTGGCGGGGTGCAGACAGATACCATCGTGATCGAACTCGATCCGGCGACGGTAATTGACATTGGAATGGATACCGCATTTATCTGCGAGGGGGAGGATGTGACTTTTTCCGTCACAGGCTTCTCGACTTATCAATGGGTTCCAGCCGATCATCTGAATTGTGATACCTGTGCCGAAGTCACCGCCGCTCCCGATACGCTGATAACCTACCGGGTGGTGGCCGGCAATGGTGACGGGTGTGTCAGCGAGGATTCGGTAACGGTCGTGGTGCTGCCAGTCGTTCATACCTACGACACCCTGCAATTTTGCCTCGGCGACACCGTGGTGGTTTTTGGTGAGGAAGTGACGCAGGAGGGAAATTATACCGCCACCTTTTCCGGACAAACGGGGTGCGACAGTATCCATCAGATCACTTTAGTGGCACAAACGGATACCATTTTGCTGATGGAAAACGCAGCGATTTGCGAAGGCGATTCCCTGTTGTTTTTTGGCGAATGGCTGACGCAACCCGGCGTTTATGAGCATACAGACAGCAGCGGCGGCTGCATCCGGCAAACCGTCTTAACGCTTTCCTTCACTCAGTCTTTCAGCCTCTCGGTTGATCCGGTTGCCGTTCAATGCTTTGGTGATACCGATGGTCAGATGACTGCAACCACCGACCTGCAAAACGCTTTATTCAGCCTGGATGGCACAAATTTTCAACCAGAAAATGTCTTTACCGGTCTGGGTGGCGGCGAATATGTACTGACCGTTCTGGACACTCTATTTGGCTGCACTTATGAGGAGTATTTTACCATTGAGGAACCGGTCGCCGTGGCGGTTAGCTTGCCGGCTGATGTAACTATTGAATTGGGTGACACTTATTTTATTGTGCCAACATTTTCCGCCAGTTTGCTGAGCTACCAGTGGTCGCCGGATCGTTGACTTGATTGCATCGATTGCCCAACCGTCACTGTCCAGCCGGAGGCAACTACCACTTATACCTTGCAAGTGACGGACCCGAACGGCTGCCCGGCGGCGGACAGCATGGTAATCAGTGTTGAATTTAACGGCAGCGTTTTTATTCCCAATGGCTTTTCCCCAAACAACGATGGCATCAACGATGTCTTTTTCCTCCACGCCGATGGCGTTGCCGAGGTGCTTTTGCTGCGCATCTTTGACCGCTGGGGAGAATTGGTTTTTGAAGGAGCCAACTTTCAACCGAACGATCCCTCCAAAGGGTGGGACGGTACTTTCAAAGGCAAGCCCATGAATCCGGCGGTGTTCGCTTAC
>JBFIJS010000209.1:0-6962 GCA_041600595.1 Saprospiraceae bacterium
CCCTCAATTTGGGTTCACTTCAAAAGATGGCACGACGTCCAGGGTCTCTGCCAGGTTTGAGTTTTGGGCAATTTGCTCCTGCATGAAACCCCTCGCTTCGGTTTCGGAAGCAAAAATTTCGGTAACGGCTTTGTTGTTGTGGTTGGTGACTACGGCATAACCTTCTTCCATTACGACCAACGGCTCGTCCAGCGGATCAACCTGTTTTCTGAATTCTCTGGATTGGGGCGAAAGCGCCACGGCATTGCCCCGCATGAGTTGGCGAAACAATGACCCCAGGAACCTGGACAATCGCCTTCTGAATCGTTTGTAATTCGAATCAATAATAATTTCCTCGTAGCGCACGGTGCGTTTGGTCATCAGCCCGGTGCGGGTCGTATCGCCGGAGACGGATAACTCGGCTCCACTTTTTTCTTTCTGGAAAGAAGGCCGGCTCAATTTTTCGGCATTGCTCAACTCCTGAAACTGGGCAATAGCGAAATTTTCTCTTGGATCACTGACCTTTTTCCAATCGCTGCCGGGTGCGTCCTCGAAGGTGAATTTCAGGTAATCTTTCACCTTCGGAGCCCCCACTTTGTCGAGCTTGATACCGATCGGGATTGCCCGCTGCGAAAATTTGAGCGCACCGAGGGGATGCAGCACCAGGCCTTCTTCCTCTTCTAATTTGCGAAGGCTGACAGGCAGGCTCGAAGCACCGGTCAATGAAGCGGTCCAGTTGGCGGGCTTCTCTATTTCCGCAATCAATAGTTCCAGTGGGTTGATGGGCGGCAGGGTCTCCCGACGATCTTCACCCCAGGTGATGTCGAAGTCTGCACTGATTTCGAAGAATAAAATACTCAAATAGCCGGAGCCTTTGGCCCGCCAGGGTTCCGGGCCGGATAGCTCGAAACTGAGCCGGATACTGAACAACCCCACCCCAAACGCTTTGAGCGAAACCGAAGCCGAAATACTGATGATGAAATAGAATGGCGAAAACTGGAAAAGAGCATCAAAAGCTAAATGCCCGGAAATGCCAAAACTCGAAAGCCCCAGTTTTAATTCTGCTTTTACCCCAAATTGTACCGTATTGGACGTAACGGCAAAGTAGGCTTCTACCCGGATTTTATAAGCAGGGGTATTGGCAATATCGAAGGCAATGCGCCGGGGTGACGGAAAAGGCAATGGCGGTGGCGTAAAACTGGGGTGGAACCCACCTACGGAGAGGACAAAATTGGCATCGTCGCCAAACGCCATCAACAGCCCCATTTCGCCTTCGAGGGTAAAAAAGAGCACCCGTGAACCAAAGAGCGTCGCAAAGAACCAAACTCTTTTTTTGTCAAACTCAATGGCTCCAATAAAACTAACCTGCAAAATAATCAAAGCAGCTTCTTCCGCCGGCAAGGCTACTTTCAGGACACCAAGAATCGCGATGTTGCCCGGAATTTCGATAATAATGCCCAGCGAAAGCGTTACGAGTGCGGGCGTTCCCCAACCGATTTTAGCCATGGGCCCAATGAGGAACTTTCCATTTTCCGGAGGAAAAATAGTGCGCAGGTCGCTGAGTATTTGTGGCGCATTGGCTACTACATCTTTCGGGAACAGGATGCGTTCTGCACTTCCGTTGCGAATGCCCTGCCCCAGCGCTTCGAGCTTCATGGTGCGGTTCAGCCCGAGCAATCCCCCGACCCCAAGCAACACAAAGCCAAAACCTAATTGGAAACCGGTCCCGAACTCAGCGGTAATAATGATGAGCAGGGAGAAGCCTTTCGAGCCATCGGGCATTTTGGTATTGATCAGGCCAATGGCTTTCAGGGACAAGAAGCCGGAAAATACCAATTCCAGCGCACCGGCGTATTCTTCATTTTCAAAATCAAAAAACAGGTAACCACCACCTTTGACGATGCCCGCATCCACGGAAAGTCCGACCCCGTTGGGTGGTTTAAATCCTACATCCAGATCCAGGGGGCCGAGATTGCCCTGCCGGAAATACATGTCGGCACCCAAGCCGATGTTTTCAACGACAGCTTTGAGCGGACCAAAATCGAATTTGAAATTGACCCCGGCTTCCAACCTCATTTTTTCATCGCTCAAGAGCAAAGCCAGTTTGGCACTTAAAATATGGATTGGTCCCAACTCCAGGTGCGTCGGTATTTCGATAGCAAATTTGGCACCGCCGGTGATATAAAATCCTTGCAAAAGAGTATAACCCAAACCGAGCTGTGCTTCGGCCTCCACATTGACACTTGAAAGCACCTGGGCCAAAAAACCATCTCCTTCCCCAGGATTGATGACCAGGCGCAGGGCCTGTATTTCGCCCTCCATCCCTACGTCCAGTTTGCCCTGTGGATTGCGGGCAAACCACGATATGCCCAGACCTTGCACCGCCAGGCGGGTTCCTCCCGGTGAACCAACGATGATGAGTTCCTGAGAACGATCGGGGTGTTCCCTGATCTGGATCAAGGTTTCAAAATTTCCCGTCAGGTTTAAAATTCCCTCAGCATCGAAAGGCGGCCGAATCACCAGGCCCACGCCTTTTACATCAGCGGATGATTTGAACAACACTTGCCCGCGGTCGCAAACATCAAAATTGAAAGCAGCCGTGCCCATTAGATAAGGCAACAGGGCAATACCTCTTTTTTTGCCCCCCTTCGCCTCGGCCGGGGAAAAGGTAACGCCAAACTGACTGTAAGTCTCTTCTGAAAATCCTGCCTGAAAAAATGGGAAACGGAGCTCTTTCAGGCCACTGGAAGTATTTCCCAAAAGGGACTTGGTAGATTCAGCCTGATCGTATAAACCACCGGGAAGCTGAGCAGCCTGCATGAGCCGGGCCAGCCGCATCAGGAATTTCGTATCATCAAATGCCGTGTCCCATTGGTAGAGGTCGTTGTAAATGTCGGCAGGGTTGGAAAGAAAGTCGCCGAAACGTTCCCAGTTGACTAAATTTTTTGGTTGGCCCGGCACGGGTTCGGGTTCAAATTCTATCAAACCAAAAAGATGAAAGGCCGCATGTAACTGAGGTTTCTGCCGCTCGAGGTAATCCAGCATCAGAAAATCAATGAGCCGTCTTGGCAAGTCATTGATGTTGGGAATTCCCGCTCCTCCTCCGGCCTCGATTTGATCCGAGAGGTCAACCATCGCCTTGACCACCAGCCCCACCCTGCCCATCATATCCAGCGCAGCGGCGATTTTCTCATCGCCCGCAGCATCCACCAGGCGCTGAACAGCCGTGACCATTTCAGCCGTGTGGGTCGCCAGACCGGGTAACGCTGAACCAAAGGAACCGGGGTTGATTTCATATCCCAATTGCCGGAAAAAGGCAACGGCGCGCACCGGGGTGTTGACAGCCTGGAAAGGGGCCAGGGCTAAGCCTGCTTCGGTCAGGATGGATTGTAGTGTATCTTGTTGTGCCATGGTTATAGTCCAAATGGTTCTGGGTCAGGAGTATTGGTTACGATTTCCAGCTGTTCCATATATCCGGGATGCGGGCAGGCAAACACCCGTTGATCGCCGGGGTCGGGTTCTTCCACCATTAAAGCGAACCTGCGATGCTCGTTCTGACCGATACTCATTGTCCCCACCTGGTTGGCAGGCGGCAGGTCGCCGTCCCAAAGTGAACGAACCCACTGCCGAAAAGCAGCATCCCTGAAATCCTGGTGCACCACAACCTTGTTATGCGCCACTTGCAAGCGGTGCCCGTTCAACATTCTTTCCTCATCCCGGAAAAGAAAAACCGGCATCCCGATGTTGAGCATGTAGTAATAAATGCCGGGGTTTTCTTCGTCCTCTATTCTTTCTTTGAGGACTTGCATGAAATTCTTGATGGCTGACAGCTGGTTGGATTCAATGTGGTCAATCAGGTCTCTTTGATAACCTTCAATTTGACTGACTTGCAAAGGGTTGGGAGCTGAATCTGGAACAATGGAAGTACCCAATTGGCTGTCAATTTGATTCAAGGCCGTGAAGTTGGCTGCCTTGTTCGAATCATCAATCTGGGCAAACAGGAAGGTGGCAAAACCATCGAGCTGGGTCGTGACAAAAGTATTGATGGTATTTAAACTTCCGCCACTTGGTACAGCAGCATTGGGTACATTGAAAAGAATCCCCATCCGGGCAATGCTGTCGGAAAAGCTCATGGCCGCAAAGGCATTCCAACCCGGTATTTCCAGGGTAATGGGGAGGATGTCGCCCCGCCAGTTGAGCTGGCAAAAACGGATGACATTTCCTCGTTGGCCGGCGGTATTAAGTCGCTCCAGCCAAAAGTCCTTATGCCTTGCATTAATTTGGCTCCGCTGTGCCCACTGTTCAAAAGCCTGCCGGTTCGGTGCCGCCTGGGCACCATTTCTGAGCAGCGAGCGGATGTCGTTGTTGTTATTCATTACATCGCCGGGACATGGTCCAAAATATTGAAACCACCTCGGCCCGGACACTGTTGGCCGGTGTCCTGTTCTTCCTATAAAAGCCTGAAAGGCTCTCAGGTAGCTGGCCTGTCTTCCTGCCCGGCAGCCCCTGATATCTATTTTTGAATTTTCGTTGAAACGCCCGCGCACCGTGGTCAATTTTGCCCGGAACCCGGCCCGGACGGCATCTGCCGCATTGCGGGCCAAACTCAAAAAATTCAAAGCACCACCGGGATTGCTATAACCATAGGAGGCTGTTCCGAGGCCCAGGTCATTGATAGTCCTGCCGGTAAGAAACGTTTTCAATGCTGCGGAACCAGCCGTTGCTGGCGGAACGGCCAGGTCTATCAGCGTATCAATTGCATGCAATAAATGACCTTTGTTGGCCGCACTGAGGTTGCTGTTGTTTAACCTGACCCGGTTAGCTTGTACCATGACATAGTCACAGCAATAAAAAATAAACTGGCGTAAATTCCCCTCCGGCAATCCTGCCTGCCGCAAACCAAAAGGCTCTAAAAGCGCATCATTGGCCGTTCTGATCATGGACATGATTTGCGAACCACTCCAGTTGAAATAATGTCCACCCTGATTGAGCATTAAAATGGATAAAAGGCCCCGTTCGTCACTTTCTGCAAATCCCCGAAGGTGTGCTTCAAATGTATGCCTGTCTGCCTGGACGTTGGTTTGTCCAAAAAGTGGCATGATCAGGTCTTCACCACTGGCATGGGTTATCAACCTGATCCTTCGTAAATGAGTGGTTTCCCCTGATAATAATTCCACCAGGTGGCCCAGGGAGTGAACCCTTTGTGGGGCGAGGCCACAGTTGGTATGATAAGTCTCTGCACCGAGAATAAAGTCATCCTGTGCGGTGCGAGGCTCCATGATGAAAGTAAATTGCGGGATGCCCTCAGGGGTAATATCAAAGCGTGGGGCGGCAGGCGGCGCAGGATCCGCACCCGGGTTGCCGGGATTGGGCCCACCAGGTGGAACCTGATTGGGCTGGATAGAAAGCAACCTGCATTGATTGGCGGCTTGCGTGCCTTTGCTTGTTTTACCCATGATTGTATTCAATTGGTTATTTGACAATCTTGTCTAACACGAAAAACTATTCTCTATGAATGGGGCCTTCATTAAAATGGCGCATAATCCAGACAGCCCTCGTGCCCGACATGCCGTTCATCACATCATTAAAATTGGTTCCATTGAAATAACGGTTGCGTAATTTTTCCAGGATACGTCCGCAAAGCGTGATATTACTTTTGGGAAAGCGAACCAGGTTAAAGAGGTCAACCCGCATGTTCGTATCCAGCGTGTTGAGTCGTTGGCGAAGTTCCCTGGCTGCAGTCTCTCTGGCTCCGGATGCTTCCGGAAGCTCTGTCCACGGAACGGGTGGTGAGTCGCCAAGCGACATGGCCAATAAGGCCAGGCGAATACCACCAACCCCCGCCCCTTCGGCAGCCAGTTCGGCATAATCTGACAGGTCACTGTTCAAAGCAGCGGCTATTTGGTCAAGATGTTGTTTCCTGCGGGCGGAGTTTTGTCGTTGAATCCGGTCACTCAACGTTCCAAAGAGGAAACATTTGAAACTGTTATCCCCTTCAGGATTTTGCAGATTTACGGATTGGTAGTAGGGGTTGTAGTCGTTGATCAGTTCCCGTGCTACCTCCGGATTGCCAACACCAGGCCCCGATTCACCGGCAGCTGAACTAATCATCGATTCAAGCTCAGCATTTTTGACCACAACCGATTGGGACATTTCCACTATTGACTGTTCCGCATTGCCTGCCCCCAGCAACCTGACCACGACTGTCAGCGTACCGGTTTCCGTGGGGGTATAAGAGATTTCCCCCTCGTCCGAACCTTCTACATGCGGAGGGTTACCGTTCAGGGTAAAACGCCATTCGTAAGTTTGGACAGCAGCAGCCAGGCCGGCATCCGTTACGAAAAGTACATAACTATTCTTTCGATCAACTACGAGCGGATTGCTGATAAAAGACACCAAGGTGCACTTGTTATCAGCAGATGAAGAAGACTGCCCAAGATCAGTGGATTGAAAATTGGCAGGTATGCGGCTTTCGGTCAACCGTACTGGCATAACTATTTGGGCTTGTGGGTCTTACGTGCTTATAAATCAGGGAAAGAATGTCAATCGGCAAAAAATAATCTGAATCCGACGCCGATGAACTAAAGAGCATGAAGAGTAGCATTCAAAAAAATGAATGATAACCCAATGTATAGGAAAAATTGTACGGTGTCAATATTTTATAAAAAAATCATGTGAATTTTTTGATATGGGTGGAAAAGTTGTGGAAACATGCAGAGGGTGATTATAGATGAGACTGTGAATCTGTTTTTGGGGATAGGATAGGTTTAGCGCAGCATAGCTTGTAACGCCCGCACCACCAGACCGGTTTTGCAGTATCTGACGGAAGCCCCAAACGCTGCTGGCTTTTGCAGTTGGAAACTACTTGTTAAAAACTTTCAAGTTGCTGTTTGAAAAAACTCCCTCTTTATACTTGTGACATCGGGGTTGTTCACTTCCCAATACAAAACCTCCCAAAAATATTCCCCAGCAACTCCTCCACA
>JBFIJS010000210.1:0-6922 GCA_041600595.1 Saprospiraceae bacterium
CGGGCCGCAGAAAATCTGAACATACTATTAGAAGACCAGAAAATCGAGGCCGGTGAAACGTTCACCGTACCCTTCTGGCCAGCAAAAGATATAGATCTTCTCGCATTACAGTTTACGTTAGAATTTGAAACTGATCTGGAATTGCAAGGCATTGAAAAGGGTACGCTTTCTGGCGTTGCCGGGGACAGGTTCGTTACATCCCAACTTGTGGATGGAATCATGACCGGCACTTGGTACCATACTTCGCCGGTTTTGACAACACCGGAAGACGCCCTTTTCAGCCTTCGTTTTACCAGCAAAAGAGCGGGCATGCTCAGCGAAATGATTTCCCTGACTTCCCGCTACACCAAAGCCCTGGCTTACGACGAAAGAGAAATACCACTAAACTTGAACCTTGAGTTCCATAATCCTTCGAACATGCAAACGAATCTTTCTTTCCAACTCTTCCAAAACCAGCCCAACCCGTTCAAACGGGTGACGAATATTGCCTTCACTTTACCGGAAACAGGCCCGGCTAAATTGACCGTATTCGATGTGTCCGGCAACGTTTTGAAAACCTACAGCCAGGTCTATCAGGCCGGTTATAACGAGGTCAGCATCATGCGGCAGGAACTGCCCGTCGGAGGTGTGCTTTTCTACCAATTGCAAACACCGACGCACAATGAAACGAAGAAAATGATTCTGCTGCAGTAAGCGTCAATCGAGAATTACACATACTACTTATATAGAAAATGAGCATTCCCTTGTCCGCCGAACGGTGGGCAAGGGTCTTTTGCATGGTGGCGTGGATCAGAAATGCCTGTTATTTAACCAGTTCAATACCATTCACGTATTTAGAACTTTTATCGAGGCGGTAAGGAAATAATTTGGAAATTTGGTTGGCGTGAGCGTCATCCGTTTGTGCATATTTTAATTCCAAAATAAAATCGTT
This sequence comes from Saprospiraceae bacterium, assembly GCA_041600595.1. Lineage (GTDB taxonomy): Bacteria > Bacteroidota > Bacteroidia > Chitinophagales > Saprospiraceae > UBA6168. The sequence goes on from JBFIJS010000210.1 coordinate 932, forward strand.
GCGCTGCAATTTAGGGGGTAACTTCATCAAGTTACCCCCTAAATTTTTTACCGGAAAATATTTCAATAATTCATCGACCGTCAGGCGGTATTTTTGATCTGCACTTAAATAATAAGTTCGTTGGTAGGCATTAACGAGGGTAGGGGAGAGTGTTTTTAAATCCTCCAGTATTTCATCGGGCAAATCAGAATTAATTAAGATGTCGTAAATATACTTTTTTGAAAAATGCTCATTCAATGAAAATGGTGCGACATTAAATATCCACTTAGTACCCAATAAACCCGACTTGATTTTATACTCTAATTTTGGGGAATTAATTTTTCCATTTACCTCGCCATACCAGCGAATGCGGACTTTTTTCCGATCCGCAATACCAATTTTATTATCGTTGTAAAACTTTAAAGCTGGCGTGTCAAAATAAATATTATTGACCTGGCGGGTGTGGAATATTTCCCGAAAAAAAGCAGGGTGCATTTTTATTTGGGAAAATATTTCGGAACGGTGCACCGTAGTGGCGGTGAATTTCCGCTCGTAGCGGTAGGGGGTGTTTTTGTTGAAAGGTTGTGGCATAAAGTATAACTTATAAGTTCCTTAATGGGGTTAATTTAAGCCTAAAACTATAGAAGGTGATTTATTCTTTGTTTTGCCCTTATTGTTTAAAAATAAAGTAGTGAATTGTCGGATGTAAGGATTGTAGACAGCATTTAAATATTTGGAGGTGAGGTGGTCTAATTTTAATATTCAAAAAAGAACCAAGAAAAAGTTAGTAAATCAACGATAGAAAAAGTCACCCCCGAAGTCAATTCTGGGCAGGCTATTCACCATTATTTACTACTTTTCCCAAATTCCTCCCCGTACATTTTTTCAATTACCCCATCTGAGGTCTCCACTTTTTCCCCATTTAATAATAACGACGAACCCGTTTCAATTAAATGGAGTACTTTATTATTTTTCAATTCAATGGAATCGGCGGTAATTTCCGCAGTCCCGAATTCCGGTTTTTTCTGGAAAGCGGTAAAGCCCAATTGATTATTTTCCAAAAAGGCCTTGGTGATGTTTAAAACAGACCGGTCTTTGCTGGCGAAGGCAATCTCGCAGTTTTTGATGGCGATCTGACGGGCATTTATTTCGCTGCCTTCCCCGGCGCTGATGCCTTTGTCGCCGGCCTTTTCAATGGCCACATTTTCTACCATAATATTTGAGCCGGATACATCAATGCCGTCGTTGCCGATGGTGGCAAAAATGCAATCTTTGACTGTCCCCGTGACAAAATCGCCATCGAAGGCATCGGCGTGGACGTCGGTGAATACGCAGTCCGTCATGGTAAAATGGCATCGCAAAATATTCAGGGCATCCTCGCAGCGGTTTTTGCTGAACGAGCAATGCTCCAACACAACATCTGCTTCGTAAAAATTGACGGCGCCCGTCACCGACCAGCCAATGGTGCTGGGGTTGGACAGCCCCGTAAATTTGCAGTAGCGCAATACCGAAGTATCCGCCGTATTGACGACCAATAGCCCGTTGCCCATTTGAGTGCCGGAAAGAATCTCAACCGGTTCGTTCGGGGTGCCTTCAAACCGGAGTGGCGAATAGGATAAGATGAAAGCAAACTGACTCATCAGGTCCAATCGGGCACCGGGCAGGGCGACGAAAGTATAGCCTTTGGGCACGATCATCGGGCCTTCCACCGGCCAGCGTCCCGTCGGGCAGGTGATCGTTTTTTCGTTTTCGTCGATCATTAAAAAATCAAATTCATCAATATTGGAGCCGTACTGAAACGGGTCTTTTTCCACAACACCTTCCCGGTCGGCCCGCCACAACAAAATACCTTCCTCGGCAGGGTACTGGCTGCCCAGCGTCCGGTAATTTACCTTAATATCGACAATATCGGCCTGGGGATCGAAGCCCACTTTTTGTTTGCCTTTTTTGGTAAAAACTTTTTGGTAATCAATATCCAGTTGGAAGGCTACCTGGGTGCGGCTTTTAGGCAGCAGTACCACCGGGTTTGCCGGTTTTCCAAAAACCTTTTTGCCCTTGTAGCTGACGCTTTGAATTTCCATGGGTAGCCGGGCAAAATTTTCGATACTTACCAGGAAATGCCCGTTTTCGATGCCGTTGAAATTGATACGCAGTGGCCTCTTGGGATGGATGGAACCTTGCAGCATCCGCTGGTTGTGGAGCAGCATTTTGTCCGTCCATTCATATTTATTATCAACTGTTTGCATGAGGGCGACCTTCTCGGCCAGGCCCGGCCAGTCAATGAGCCGCTGAATGTAAGCATCCTGGGTGACCTCCTCCACGGCCCGCACGTAAGCCTCCTGAAAGGCCAGGTCGCCCCGGCTGTTGTAAAACTCCATGAAGCCGTAAGCCATTTTACCGGCGTTGCCATCAAAGCCAATGGGTTCCAATTTGGATGTCACGGGGTTGTAGTACACCCGGTAGTTGTGGCCGGCCAGGGCGTGGTCGGCTCCCAGCAGGTTCACGATGGCGGTGTATTTGGCCGTTTTTTCCACATCAAACACCTCACTGAGTTTTCTCTTTCCGTCGATGTAATCCCGAAACAAGGTCGAACCGGTGAGGAATTGTTTGTAAAGCGTGCTGTCTTCCCGGACTCTTTTTTCGGCAAAGGGCAGCACGTTCATTTGTTTGTATTTGTGGAAATCCAGGTACTGCAAGTCGGGAATGTTGAGCGCCCCTCTCAGGTAGGCCTCGTGTTCTTCCCACATCAGGCTTTCGTCCAGCTTGAGAATAACCCCTTCCCGCCGCTGGCTGCGCTCGATGAGTTGTTTGTCAAAACCCTCCTCCAGGGCGTAAATGCCAAGATTTTTGGTCTCATTAAAAAGGTCTCCCTGGATATTCAGGACGACCTGCACAAAATGATACTGGAGGTTGAGCAGGCCAGCGTCGGCCAGTACCTGGTGAAAGAGCCACTCCCCGGCGTAATTTCTGGTCGCCGGCCGGTGCAGGGAAAATTTCCGCATACCCATGAGTGCTTCCGGTCCTTCCAGTTTTACCCGAAACGACCACTGATCGCCTTGCAAATGGTCCACCCAGTCGCCTTTGAGGCGCATTTTGACGTCGTATTGTTTATTCAGAAATACCAGATCGGCGGGAACCATATCCTCGTCGCTGCTGAGCAATATTTCCGCTGCCACCGCCCGGTCCCTTTTCTTTTTCAGTTTAGCATAATGTTTTTGAGAAACGGTTAGGACCAACTGTTCTACTTCTCCCTGTACCCAATTGGTTGCTGCCGAAACCGGCGTCTCGGATTCGTAGAAGTCGAAGCACCAGATACCGATCAGTTGGTTGGCCGGATTGACGACAAAGAGGTTGAGTCCCCGGTTGTCGGCAGCAAACTGCTCTGCTTGCAGCAGCAGCTTGCTGAAGTTGCCGCTGCTGTTGCCGGCGCTTTCCACTTTGGACGTTCCCCATTGCACGGCAACGGGTTGGTTGCTGCTCGTCGCCTCTTTCAGGATTTTTCCACCTTTGAAAACACCGGCGTAGGAGTGCCGAACCCCCAACGCAGCCAGGGTGTCGCCACCAATGGAAGCCATCTGGTCGCGGAGCGCCTGCGGAAATTTAAACGCAGCCTCATCCTTCACGCTGAAGTAGATCGTGTGATCCCGAAAGCGTTCGAGTACTTCGGGCAAAGTCGATTTTTTAGTCAAAAAAGCGGAAGTGGTAGCCGTTGCTGACTGGGGAGCAGGTGGGGCATGGTTGCTGTTTTGCAGGAAAAAACCAATGGACAGCAAGACCGCCATCAGGGCCAGCAGGATCATGCTGTTTTTTAAATGAGAAGGCTGTCGGTTAGATTTTATTTTCATAAAAGGTGAGCTGTCAGGTTTAATGGAAGTGCCAGCTATCCTGGCTGGTTGCCACTTCCGGTCGGGTCGGTTACACCAATTCCAAAAAGCTGAACGAGGCGGCCGGGTATTTTGCCTTCAGTGCATCTTTGGCAGCAAGCAGCGACCGGTGGCTGTCAAAACTAACGACAAAGGCTAATTCTGTTTGTTGCCCCGTTTCGTCGAGGCGGCGGAGTTCCAGTTGCGAACAATGATTTTCCAAAATAGTAATCACCTGCTCCGTTTCGGCCTGTTCGCCTGTTGATGCCAGGTTGATAATCAGGTTTTGGGAGAGGTCTTCGGTCTTTTTTCGGTTGACCAGCACGACCAACCCGCAAAGGGCTACCGTACCGATGATGGTCACCCAAATTTGCCCGGCACCGATGCCCAGCCCAATGCCAATGACGATGAAAAAGAAGGCCAGCTCCTCCGGCTCTTTGATGGCCGTCCGGAAGCGGACAATGGACAAGGCACCGACCAACCCCAGCGACAGGGCCAGCGATGATTTGACGATCATAATGATGAGCATCGTGGTGACGCCAACCAGTACGAAGGTGCGGGCCAGGGCCCGGCGGTTGGACAAGGCATGGCCGAAACGGACGTACACAAACCCGACGACCATTGTCAGAATGGCGGTCAGAATCAGTTGGATCGTAAATGACAGGAGGTTGATGGATTGGTCCGTTGAGCCAAAAAGGTTTTGTAAAAAGTCGAGTTCTTGATTCATGAATCGAATGTAGCGTTGTGCTGCTTTGAGTCAAATCGGCGGGCACCTCATGTTGTCGGTAAAAGCACTTTACCACACCATGCCGGCCAGGGACAAAGAGGGCAAAAAACTTCTTTGTCGTTAACTGGTGCGCCAGGCGCTTTGACTTGAATAACAGACCGTTGAGGTCAGTGAAATTATGATGTCGCTATTGCTGCTGCAATTTGAAAAGCGCAAAGGTCTGAAAATTTTGGCTTACTTTAGACGCAGAAAAATAAGTTGGAAGGATCGGTGAAATGCAAATAAAAGCGACGCAGAGCTGTTTGTAAAAAAGGTGGGAACACGTGTCAGGCATTCATCAGAAGGTGGGAATAAAATCGACAGTAATAAATGGTAGATCGTATCAATAAAGACTGAATGCCCGGCACGTGTTTTAATAAGAATTAAAAAACAGTATAAAGCAAACGAGAATTAGTACATTTTAAAAAAAAATTATTTATAAAATGCGGAGCATGAAAAGTTACTCTTTTTGCAACAGTTGGAGGTGCTCCTCAAGGGATTTTAAGCGATGCATCGGGACGACGCCGCCCCTTAAAATCCCGTTGGGCCGAGCAGTTGGCTGCCTCAATGAAAGTCAAAATATCCGGCCCACATACCTGAGTGAAAATTTAAAGAACATTTGTTTTGTAGTAGACTTTATTCTGAAATATTTTAAGCAGCATCGTCTATCGTCAACCGTCAACCGAATAAAGTCTGGTAATTAGTAGTAAACTTCGGGTGCCATGATCACCGGCGAATAGGTTTCCGTCCCGTCAAAGTTGACCATCTTCAGCCGATAGAAACATGATTCGCCGCTGAAGTGGTTGCTGTCTGTGAATTCATAAAAAGGTTCCTGCGAAATTTCCCGGCAATACACCCAGCCGATCCTCTCGAAAGGATGGTTGCCAATGGCCCGTTCTACCTGAAAACCAACGAGTTCCAACTCGTGTACGGCATCCCACAGCAACAGTACCTCTGTTCCGTATTGCTCCGCCTCAAAGAACAGCAGGTTGGCCGGTTTGACGCCTTCATCGGGCAGGTTGGGCAGCCGAATCGCAAATGGGGCCATATGTTGTCCGGCTGTAAACGTTGCCCGGTTTTGACTGTCGCCTTCCCCTGAACTATTTTGGCGAAAAGCCATTATTAGCGTCAGGGAAAAAAAGGTAATCCCGAGTGAAATAATGGCAAAAATCTTTGATTTCATGGACTCTTTATTTAAACATCCTTCAATCAACTGGTGTTAGAGCACGTTCACTTTTTCAATGTCGCAAAATTGGGCCGGAGGAGCATTAAAACCAATGATGAATGTCAGTTCCGGTCATGATTCTGTCAGGGTATGGCCTGCGGCATAAATCACCGCCGCAGAATGTCCAAAATATCAGATATTTGCGGCCTCAAACAGGC
>JBFIJS010000211.1:0-6919 GCA_041600595.1 Saprospiraceae bacterium
CTTTTTCCAGGGCCTTGATGGTTTCCAGTATATTATCCTCTTCCTCCCGGTTGTCCCAGTGGACCATGATCGTGCGGAGGTTATTTTTAAATAAATGGGCATACTCGTCGAGCATCATTAAAATAAAAGACTCCGTCAGAATATGCTCGGGGGTGAATAAATTATTAACGCTGCCGATTTTCACCATTAGCTCAAGATCGGTTACGCCGTGGGCATTGATCCACTCTGATAAAATATTTTCGGCCAACCGGAAATGATCCGGGTTTTTATCGATAGGATAATTGGTTGCCGTATCTACTTGCCGGAATCCATGAGCATACCATTCGTCGAGGAGTGCGAAAGCATTTTCCTTGGGCGTGTTCCAACCCCACATGGCCGTGCCAAGAATTAATTCCGGAAAATGTTGATTTGTTTTTTTCAAAATAAAAAAAATCTGGGTAAAATGACCTTATGGCTTGCGCTTTTTAAGTTCAATCATGGACCGGATATACCGTTTTGCCAAAGGGATGATTTCCACCCGGCTGCTGCTTACGTCGTCGGTCCATTGTACGGGCAGTTCGTGTATTTTTAGTCCCTGCCATTCGGCGACGGTTAACAATTCGGTGGAAAAAAACCAGCCATCATTGTCGGCTCCGCCGGCCCGGAGTGCGGGGTAAACCGATCGTTTGAGCCATTTAAAACCACACATACCGTCGGAGAAATTTACGTTGAGGTACATTTTCAGAAGAAAGTTAAAGCCTCTTGAACTGATTTCCCGCTTCAGGGTGCGCCCGATGACTTTCGACTGTGGATGCAGGCGGGTGGCGTAAACGAGGTCGTAGTGCTGCCTGGCAATGGCGTCGTAAGCTTCCAGGAAATGGGACAGATCGGTGGCCAGGTCGAGGTCCATATAGCCGACGATATCGGCCTTCGACTGTTCCCAGGAGTGTTTCAGGGCCAGTCCTACTCCCCGGCGGGGTACCGTAAGCGGGACCACTTCGGGGTATTGGCTGGCAATGTGCTCGGCAATCGAAAAGGTCTGGTCGGTCGAGCCATTGTCGGCAATAACAATTCGCCACTGACCTTTTTCGGGAAAATGTTCTTTTAAAAAGGTATGCAACTTCAGCACTTGCCGTTGCAGGGTCGGCTCTTCGTTGAGGACGGGAATGGTGACGTCAAAGGTCATGATGAGTCGTTGAATTGCGGGTGCACGCAGCACCAGTTGGTCATCGGTTGATCAGGGAAAGCGCAAATATATTGGTTCGGTGCTTTTTACTGCCCGAAGTTCATGTTTGTTTAAATAATTCTCCATTTTTGCGCAGTTCCTGTTTTTATCATTTTTCAATAGAACCATTAAATTATGCCCTTCGATTTTAAAAGCATCAAGTCTCTGTTCGTTGTAGAAGAGACAAATCCGCAAGGTAAACCGGCAACGCCTCAGAAAACGGTCAAAAAAGACTCGCCGCCGGACCCGGACAAAGCGATGGTTCCCGAGTCGGCAGCCGGCCAGCCCGGCAAGGCCACCAAAAAGTTTACGGATATATTGTTCAATGCCCTGCAAAAGAACAACCTGCCGGGAGTGGATTATCTGGAATACCGGCAGTCACTGCTATCGCTGGAAAAAATGCCGATGGAGGAACAAGTCCGTTACCAGTCGGCATTTGCCATGGCCCAAACTATGGGCGCCACGCCCCAAAAACTGGTCGAGTCGGCCAGTCATTATGTGGACGTTTTGAAAGGCGAAGAGGCCAAGTTTGAACAAGCCCTGGCCAACCAGGAAGCCTCCAAGATCCAGGGGCGCCGGAAGCAGATTGATGAGTTGAATGCAGCCATTCAGCAAAAAGCAGAACAGATCAAAAAACTTACTCAGGAAATGGAACGGCACCACCAGGAAATGGAAAAACTCCAGCAGGATATTCACGAAGCCAGGGCCAATATGGAAACGACCAAGAACAATTTTATTGCTTCGTACAATGCACTCGTTTCCCAGATTTTACAGGATGTAGAAAATATGAAAAAATATTTGAAATAGTGGCCTGCTGCGATCAGCTGTCGATCCTGGTGGTTTCATCCCGTTGCGCACCGTTTTCGTCGTTGGATGATGCCTGCTTTTTACAAAAAAGTTTATCCTTGCAGGGCCGGAATTAAAGGTGTCGCAGGGACTTTTCCGGCAGGACCGCTGTGAGTAAAGGTTCTGGCCCGGATTTTTCCAACCGGCGGCATTGGCAGCAGTTCCCTGTTAATTGTGGTTGGATGTGCGCTGGACTGTTTCAAAAACGAAGATGCAGTGAGCGTCAATTTTATTTTGGTCAGGGGGTGATTCAGCAACTTTTAGGGTAAATTTGCGAACAACACCAAGAAAAAGGAAGTATAAAAGTAGCTCAACGGCCTATTTGCCCGTCTCAGAATCTTTGTGCTTTTACTCCCTTAGCAACTTTACTTTTTATTTCAAGCATAAATGGCGAAAAATATTTCTAAGCAAAAATCATTTTGGAAACGACCGGAAGGAGTAACCGGGGCGATATTTTTGGTTGCCCTGGTCATTGGGGGTGGGTTTCTGCTGATCAACGCCCTTCCGTTCATCATTCAGGCAACCGCTACCACCATTGGGTTGATCAGTGTGGTTGCCTCCCTGGCAGCTATCATCTACGTCATCATCGATCCTAAAATGCGGGCACTCATCGGTTATGGCTACAAAAGTGTCATGCGCTGGATTACGGGCCTTTTTGTCCAGATCGACCCGATCGGCATCCTTAAAAGTTACGTGGAAGACTTGCAGGATAACCTCCGCAGCATGAACAAGCAGATCAACAAATTGCGGGGGCAGATGCACCAGCTCCAGGAAATTATTCACAACAATAAAAAAGCGATTGAGAGCAATCTCAAACTGGCCAGCAAGGCCAAGGCACAGGATAATAAGGCCATGGTGGTCCTCAAGTCGCGCAAGGCCGGCCGCCTCCGCGATTCCAATCTCCGCCTCGATGAGCTGTATAAAAAAATGGAGGTTCTTTACCGGGTGTTGAAGAAAATGTACGAGAACTCGGAAATCATGATGGAGGATATCAAGGACCAGGTGGAGTTGAAAGAGCAGGAGTACAAAGCCATCAAAGCATCCACTTCTGCCATGCGCAACGCCCGGAACATCATCGAAGGCGATAAGGACCGCAAGGCGATGTTCGACGAAGCACTCGAAGCTATTGCCGATGATGTGAGCCAGAAGGTGGGGGAAATGGAGCGTTTCATGGAAGTGTCGTCCAATTTTATGGACTCCATCGACCTGCAAAACGGCGTTTTCGAAGAAGAAGGGCTGGAATTGTTGGAGAAATGGGAAAACGAAAGTCTCTCCCTCTTGTTGGGCCCGGAAAAAGAGACTATCCTACAGCAGGCCCGTGACAGCCACGAAACCCTCGACCTGAATGAACCGATCAAAATGCCGGAAAGAGCCGGGCACAAAAACCAGTACGACAGTTTTTTTGACTAGAATGGAGTGAAAAAATGCCGGCCTCTGGCAAGTGTCCGTCAAACCGGTAAAGCGCCTGATCTTCGTTTATACACCCCCAAACCGCAAAACTTTCTGCACAGATACACGAACGTTGCTAACAGAAAAGCTCCTGCAGAGCCAAACCAGACTAACGTTCGATTATTTTTCTAAACAATAATACTTAAACAAACAACATGGCAACCAGGTTAACACCATTCTCCAAGCTTTTATTAACCGTTCTGATCGTTGCAGCCATCGTCCTCGGTGGGCGCTGGCTCCTGAATAATACCGAAATCGGTAACACGGTCAAAGAAACCGTAGAACAAGAAGCCGGCACCAACACCGGCGGCTCTTCTGCCAACCGCGATCGCAACACGAGTGGCGGTAGCGCTCCTTCCGATGTGATCAACATTGGTGTGGTGACGTGGGGTGGCTACGCTGGCGGACAATATTTCAACGAAGGGTTTAAAGCCAACAAAAATTCCCGCTTCTACAAAGACTATGGTTTCGGCGTGGACTTCAAAGTACTTGATGATTTCGCCGTGAGCAGGGATGCTTTTATCCGTGGTGATGTCGATCTGCTCTGGGCAACAATCGACGCATTCCCGACCGAGGCCGGTGAATTGTCCGATTACCAGCCACAGGTCATTTTTCAGGCCGACTGGTCCCGCGGTGGCGATGCCATCGTCGCCCGCCGGGGGCTGAACAGCGTGGCCGACCTGCGAGGGAAAAAGATTGCGGTCGCTGAGCTGACCCCTTCTCATTCTTTCCTCCTGTGGTTGCTCGAAGCCGGCGGCATGACTCTCAAAGATGTTCAAATAGTGGCCCAGGCCAGTGCCATCGATGCTGCCGAAGCCTTCAAGGCCCAGCAGGTGGATGCCGCCGTGGTGTGGAGTCCCGACGATGAAGCTTGTCTGGCGGCAGTTGCCGGCAGCCGTATTTTGGAAAGCACCAAGCAAGCCTCCAACATCATCGCCGATGTATTTATCGCTAAAAAATCATGGGTTGAAAATAACCAGGAGAAAGCCCGTCAATTGTACGAAGGCTGGATGAAAGGAGCCGCCGAGATCAATTCCAACGATAACAACAAGCGCAAAGCCGCCCGCATTCTCGCCGAAAACTTTGAAGGGGTCGATGAAGACTGGGCCTATAAAGCCATCAATAATGTGCGCCTGACGACCCACGGCGACAACCAGAATTTCTTCGGGATGAACAACGATTTCACGGGCGTTACCGGCGACCGCCTTTACAGCCGTATGTCGCAGACTTACCAAAACCTCGGGTACATTGAAGGCCGCGTGCCGACCTGGCGGGAGATTGCCAATTCTTCGCTGGTACGCTCCACCAACCTGTCCGGGGCGTCGCACGCTGCTGAAGAAAGCAAGACCTTTACCGAAGTGACCAAAGAAGAGGGGGCCGGAAAGGAGGCCATCGCTACCAAAAGGGTCAGCATCAACTTTCGCACGGGCGAATACCAACTGGACGAAAATGCCAAATACATTATCGACAAAGAATTTGTCGAAATTGCCCGGGCCTTCGCCAATGCCCGCATCCGGATCGAGGGAAATACCGACAACGTTGGCAATCGTGCCAGCAACGTCGCACTGTCGCAAAAACGTGCTGAATCCGTGCGGGACTATCTGGTCAGTGAGCACGGCATGCCCCGCAACCGCTTCATAGTGATCGGCAACGGCCCCGACAACCCCGTCGCCGACAACAACACGGCAGCTGGTAAGGCCAAAAACCGGCGTACAGACTTTGAGCTGGTCCGGGAGTAAATGCTTTTGCCTCCGGGGCATTTGTTTGAAAGAAAGCCCCGCAGGTTAAAGTGCCAAAACCTTGTATTTCAACGTTTTGTATCAATAAAAACAATTGTCATTTTGTTATGAATAAATATACCATTTCCCTTGGAATGCTCTTCTCGTTGTTGTTCGTCGTTGTTTTATCGGCCTGCAACAGTACTCCGGCTGACCAAACCCCAACCGAACAACCGGCCTCACCGGCTGCGGAAAGCAACCAGGGTGGCCAGGACTGGCCGGAGGAAATTAACAGCACCGTGCCACGGTTCACCGCTGGCCGTCTCGACGAAGTAAATTCCAATCTGGAAGAAAACAACCTGACCTGGGTCATGAAATTTTCCAATACTTCGCAGGATGATGTCGCCGCTTACCGCGACGTTTTGAGCCGGCAGGGATTCAAACCTTCTTCCATGCCGCTCAATAATAACAGTACCATGATTGTTGGTTTGAAAGAAGGTTTCACAGTCACTATCAATTTTAAAGATGGCCTGACAACGGTGGGAGTGAATCACAAGAAGTAAAGCCGCAAGGTCCAAAATGGTGGTTTGAAAATCAGCAGAGCCGGCGGTTCGTACGAATGAACCGCAACCGGTTATAGGAAGGGCAGAGGCTGGCTTTAACCCGACAGGGTATAAAAAAAGGGGACGGCGTCAGTTTTACCGACGCCGTCCCCTGCTAATTTTCTGAACCTTTTTTTTCGGATATGCCTGCGTGCAGTCAATTTGAGTGATACTGCATCATTTACTATCCGGGAATCCGGAGAGCAGGTATATTCCGGTGGTCTGGAAACAATTAGTTTTTGTGCAGGTGAACATCCATCTGCGGGAAAGGAATGTTCAGACCGGCTGCGCTAAAGGCCTCATAAACCTTCTCATTGGTCTCAAAAAAGACCGGCCAGAAGTTTTCCGCAATGACCCATACCCGGACGGTCAGGTTGACGGAACTGTCGCCCAATTCACCCAGTCTGATAAATGGAGCGGGGTCGGGAAGTATTCGCTCGTCGTTTTCGAGGATATTCAAAAGGACTTCCCGGGCTTTCTTCACATCGTCTCCGTAGCCAATGCCGAACGTCCAGTCAACCCTTCTTTTTTCCTGGGTGGAAAAGTTTTCAATGGAATTGGTAGATAAGCCGCCGTTGGGGATGATGATTTCGTGGTTGTCGGGGGCCAGAAGAATGGTATTAAAAATCTGAATTTCCTTGACCGTTCCGGCAAATCCCTGTGCCTTGATGAAGTGCCCGACCTTAAATGGCTTGAATAGCAGAATCAGCACGCCACCGGCAAAGTTTTGCAGCGTTCCGCTAAGTGCCAGCCCGATAGCCAGACCCGCCGCTCCGATGATGGCTACGAAAGAAGTCATCTGAATGCCCATCGTACTCAGTACTGCCAGTACGAGTAAGATCCTTAAAATTGTTCTGGACATGGACAAAAGGAAAGGACGCAGATTACTGTCCACATTGGCCCGTTCCATGGCTTTGCTGATAGCCCGTACCAAAAGGCTGATGACCAGGCCTCCGATAACGAGCAGAAATAAGGCCAGCAATAATTTGGGGCCATACACAGAAATAATGTTTGATAAGTCGATCATTGAATGTTGTTGATTTTTTTAAAAAATATTTGGATTGAATGTATTGTCAGAATCAAATGCCAGGTGGCGGGAA
>JBFIJS010000212.1:0-6893 GCA_041600595.1 Saprospiraceae bacterium
AATCATCGCCGAAAACAGTCATCGACTCGCGTTTACCAATGGCCGTTTCAGTAATCACCGGTACCAAATTAGTGGCTTTATTGCTGGGAGCCTCGCCCAGCAGTGCTGACTCATGCGCACCGGCAGGATTAAAATAACGAAGCAGGATAGCACTGAAAGCGGGAGCTATTTTGCAAAAATCCTCAATAATCTTTTCCCCCATTTGCTTGGTGCGGGCATAAGGACATTCCGCTTCCTGAAACGGGGTCAGTTCCGTGACCGGCAGATCCTGCGCATTGCCATAAACCGAGCAACTGGACGAAAAAATAAGGTGCGGTACATGGAACTCATCGGCCAGGGAAAGGACATTCACTAAGCTCTCATTGTTATTGTGAAAATACCGGAGTGGCTGAAAAACCGACTCCTCCACCGATTTTAACGCAGCGAAGTGAATAATGCCAGCCAGGTCGGGGTGTTTTTCAAAAACACGTCGGCTGTGTTTGGCATCACAGAGGTCAACCCTGTAATTTCGCACCCGTTTACCGGTAATCTTTTTTATCGCCTTGAGTGGTTCTTCTGTGGCATTGGAGAGGTTGTCGATAGAGATGACGTCAAAGCCATTTTCAATCAGGTCGACGATGGTGTGGCTGCCAATATATCCGCAGCCGCCAGTTACTAATACTTTTTTCATGTGGGTATTTATGGTTGATTGGTGATTGTTCCATTTTTCGTTGACAAGCGTAAAAGTAACTTCCGGACTTATTAAATAAAATAAATATTCAATGAAACTAACCGAATTGATCCCCGATTTGCTCCGCATCGCCCAGGCAGCGGGTGATGCCATCCTGACCATTTACCACAGCAACGATCTGGGTGTAGAACATAAAAGTGATGATTCACCGCTGACCAAAGCTGACCAGGCATCCAATCAGGTGATTTGCGACGGCCTGAAAAAACTCCCGCTGCTCTACCCTATTATTTCTGAGGAAAATAAAGAAACGGCCTACCAGGTCAGGAAATTCTGGCGCAGATGCTGGCTGGTTGACCCCCTGGATGGAACGAAAGAATTTATCAAAAGAAACGGAGATTTTACGACCAATATCGCTCTGGTGGAAAATGGCGAGGTCATTCTGGGAGTCGTTGGCATCCCGGTAACGGGCGAAATTTACTGGGCCGTCAAAGGTGAAGGTGCCTTCATGGAAAAGGACGGGCAGGTAAAAAAACTATCAGCTTCTTCATTTAAAAATACCGACAAGGGTTTAAAAATAGTGGCTTCCCGCTCTCATTTAAATGAAGAAACGAAAGATTTTATCAGCCATTTTCAAGAACCCGAAATTGTATCCAGAGGAAGTGCACTCAAGTTTTTACTGCTGGCCAAAGGAGAGGCGCATATCTATCCCCGCATCGCACCGACCATGGAATGGGATACCGCAGCTGCACAAATTATATTGGAAGAAGCAGGTGGCCAATTGACCGTTCACGAAACGGGGGAACCTTTGCGTTACAATCGGGAGAATCTGAGAAACCCGGCGTTTATTGCCACGGGAACGATGACTCCGTCTTGAAGCTTGACCTTCCTGCCACATGGCATTTCATTCCTTTTTCCGGTTTATTTCAAAAAATAAGATCAGGATAGTCTGACCAGGCTACCGGAAACAACAAAGGAGAAACTCTGTCAGTAACAGGTTTCTCCTTTGTTGAATAAAGCGACAGCGACCAATGTAGCCCGCACCCTCTTTGACACACCGGACGGTGCAAGCTACAAATGACCGGATTGAGTGGCCATTATTCCACCGGATCCGCTTTCAGAGTAAATACCCTTTCCACCGGATTTAAAGGCGCAGCCACCGTCTTACCATCTTTGTCGATGAGGGTCAATTTAATTTTGTTATCACCCATTGGCAGACCTTCAATGAAAACAGGTTTCCACTCGTCCAGCACAAAAGCATCGGCACCATTGACTGCAACTTTTACTTTGTTGCCGTCGGGAGCCAAAGTGGTATTTGCCAGGTAAAAATCCAGCATCACTTTGTCCGTTTCGGCTTTTCCAACGTACGTACCTTTGGGACGGCTGTAAAACAGCATCGGCTCTGTAACCGGTGCACTTTCGGTCATTTTACCACCAGCGAACTGTCCCTTTATCGCCACGTGGGCATCCTTGGTTTTGATGCTCTCGTGGTAAGAACGGGACAAGAAAGCCAACAGAAAATGCTGGCCGTCGGCTACCTCGTAAGCAAAAGACGGGTCGTATTTCGCAGCGTAAGGTTCGTTGTCAATAATCAGATGGATGTGCTGACCATCTTTTGAATTGGCACACATTTTCTGCGGTGCATCGGAGGTCTGCGATTTAAGCTCGTAGTTGGACACAGCAAAGTTGAAAGTCCCCTTATCATATCCTTTGAGTTCCAGTTTGGCACCGGGAAAATCCGGAGAAGATGAAAAAGGACTCATACTGACAGCTGCGGCATTTCCAGCGTCTTTTTCTGTTGCGTCAGATTTTTCTGAGGTATCGCTTTTGGGTGCATCACCGCCACAAGCCACGATAAACAGCAGGGAGAAGACAGCGACAAGGGATAAAAAATAGTTTGATCTCATGTTGAATTTTGTTTTTGTTTAGCCCAACCCTTTTTCAGGTTTGAGCAGAATTAATGTAAAATTGTTTTTTGTATAATTGTTGCCCACCGGTATGAACCAATCGGCTTTCCATTCATTAGTTGGATAATAGCACCACGGGAAGTCCGGCTATATTCAGTTGCTTATCGAAATCGATTTACGATTGAATATATCGACAACCAGTTTTATTTCTTCTAATGACAAAAGAAGAGCCTGATAACACAACCTAAAGACGTCTACATTTCAATTTGTCATTAAACATCCATGTGATGTAGAACGTACAACTGTCTAAGGTGTTTACTCTACAGAATTTCTTTTAAGATGAATAAAACAATTGAACTAAAAGTAGACGGGATGGACTGCACGGGATGTGCAGCGAATATAACTACCTTTTTGGAAAAGAAGGGACTTAAGGATATTTACGTCAATTTTTCAACCGGCGACGTTCGCTATCAGACCGAGGAGGATGGTATTTCTCTACAGGAAGTAAAAACAGGTATCAACAAACTGGGCTACACCGTGGTCGGTGACGATCGCCAACCGTTTTGGACCCTGGAAAAACGACTGGTCGTTGCGGCCATTTTCACGCTTCCCCTCTTCCTGTCTCATTTTGCCATGATGGCCGGCACTACTTTTTTAGCTGATCCGTGGACTCAGTTTGCCTTTTGCCTTCCGGTGTACCTGATCGGTTTTACCTATTTCGGAGGCACCAGTTTTGCCGCTTTGAAAAATGGAACGGCCCACATGGACCTGCTGATTTTCATCGGTAGTACTGCCGCTTTTTTTTACAGCCTGGCCGGCACACTCATGGACAATCCGGCCTATCTGTTTTACGAGACCAGTGCCACGATCATTACGCTGGTTTTGTTGGGAAATTACATGGAAAAGCGGGCCGTCAAACAAACAACAACCGCCATTGGTGACCTGACCAGGTTGCAGGTAGAATGGGCAAAAAAAATAATGCCGTCCGGAACCGTGGTAACGATCGAGGCCGAAGAGGTTCTGCCCGGCGATTGGCTGCAAGTCAATGAAGGCGATAAAATCCCCGTAGATGCCACTATTTTAAAGGGTAATGCAGATATCGACGAATCGATGCTGACGGGAGAAAGTCTGCCCATTAATAAAGCTGAAAACGATAAGGTAATCGGTGGTTCTATCCTGATCAGTGGCAATTTGACCATCGCTGCCGATACCACCTCCAAAGAGACGGTATTGAGCCGGATGATCGAACTGGTAAAGTCGGCCCAGGAAGACAAGCCAAAAATTCAGCGGCTGGCGGATAAGATCAGCGGTATTTTCGTTCCGGTGGTATTAGCCATTTCGCTTCTGACCTTTATTATCTCCTACTTTCTGGTGCAAATTCCATTGCAAAATGCGATTATGAACAGCATCGCAGTATTGGTTATTTCCTGTCCCTGCGCAATGGGGCTGGCAACGCCCACGGCGGTCATGGTGGGAGTAGGCCGTTTGGCCAAAAATGGAATTCTGATCAAGGGAGGCGCAACGCTGGAAGTTTTCTCCGACCTGAAAAATTTTGTTTTTGATAAAACCGGCACATTGACCACGGGTGATTTCCATATAAAAAGCATTGAATATTTCACCGATGACCAGGCATTTGTCGATTCGATACTTTTGAAAATGGAACGGCATTCTTCCCACCCCATAGCCAAATCATTGGTAAAAGAACTGGAGAAAAAAAACACGGCTGTAAATGGTGCCGCGGAAATCGTAAAAATTAAGGAACTGAAAGGGCAAGGCGTCATGGCCTCCGATAAAGACGGGAACATTTACCGCGTCGGCAGCAAACGTTTTGCCGTAGCCAATTCAACTTCCGCCAATGCATCCCTTTATTTTTCCGTCAATAACGATTTATTGGCGACCATTGAAATTAAAGATGAATTAAAACCGGAAACTGCCGGCGTGATGGATTTTTTACGCAGGGAAGGTAAAACGCCCATTATTTTAAGTGGTGACCAAAAAATTAAAACGGCGGAGGTAGCCCGGCAATTAAATGTCTCCGATTATTATGCAGAAAAATTGCCGGCGGAAAAACTGCAAATTGTAGAAAGGTTGAATAAAAGTAAACCAACCGCCATGATCGGCGACGGTATAAACGATGCCCCGGCACTCGCTAAAGCGACCATCGGTATATCACTGAGCAATGCTTCTCAGGTTGCGATGCAATCGGCACAGGTCATTTTATTAAATGGAAATTTAAATCGATTGAAAAAAGCCATTTCTATTTCCAAAGCTACTCTGCAAACAATTAAACAGAATTTATTCTGGGCGTTTGCTTACAATATTATCGCCATTCCGGTGGCAGCATTGGGTTATTTACATCCAATGTGGGGCGTGTTATTTATGGCTATGTCCGATATCGTGGTGATCGGCAATTCTATTCGTTTGAAATTCCGTAAAATCGATTAATTTATTTTACAAAATTGCCGCTTATTATTTTCCCTTCTATTTCTATTTCGTAGAAATAAATCCCTCTGCCAATGTCAGTCAACGCTACCCGGTGCATGTTTTTTTGGTCAATAATTAATTGACCCGCCGCATTAAAAATGCGCACGGAAAAATGGCCAATTCCTTCCGGTAAATCAATATTCAGAAAATCGCTGGCGGGGTTCGGGAATACGTTTACCTGATCGCTCCGGATGTCTTGGCCGGAGCTTGGATTACATTCCAG
The DNA here is from genome assembly GCA_041600595.1 of Saprospiraceae bacterium. Classification (GTDB taxonomy): domain Bacteria; phylum Bacteroidota; class Bacteroidia; order Chitinophagales; family Saprospiraceae; genus UBA6168. The sequence goes on from JBFIJS010000212.1 coordinate 5,282, forward strand.
TTTATTGACAAACTGCCATATTTCATTATTAAATAAATTGGGGACCAGTGTCCCGTCGGGAGACTCTCCAACCCTCACCAGTACCAATCCAAGGCTCGGGACAATATTGATGAACTGGCCGTTTTTGCCCATGGCGGCGTACATATCGGCCGGGGCGTCAGGACACAGAAAGCCGGGGAAATTAATTTGCAGGCCGGGCAGTTTATAAGACTCCTTTCCGTTCAGCCACCACAAATAGCCATAAGCTTTATTCAGGTCCTGGGACGTATTGATCATATCAGACAGAAATGATGCATCGGACAAAACCGGATCGTTTTCCCAAAAGCCGCCATTTTGCACCAACAGGCCATACCTCGCCAGCGACCTTGCCTTGCTGAAAAGAACGTTGTTATAACCGAGTCTGACCCACAAACCGCCCATCCCGGTTTTATTGGCCAGCCGGGAATAATAAAAAGCGTTGAAATTCTGGCCGCTGGCATTTTCAATCACTCCGTCCAATTTAGTGTAGGGTGCATTATGGTAGGCCCAGCGGTCGCCGGCATCCTGCAGGTAAAGCAGACATTCCGGGTCGGTACAATCCACATTCGGGACACCATCGTCCAGTCCGGTCGTCATCGTCAACTGATGCCAGATGGTGATCTGCTCTTCTTTTTCCGCCGGTGCCTGCGTCCAACCCGCACCGAGGTAATTGGCGGAAGGTTCTCCAATCGAAAGCAAGCCCTCCTGTTGCGCAATGCCAACCAGCATAGCTGTCACCGACTTGCCGGCCGATGCCCAATACCAAAGGCTGTCAGGACCATGTCCGTTGAAATATTTTTCCAGAACGATTTTACCGTCTTTTAAAAGGAGAAATGCCCGGGTGTTTTTCGATTCTAAAAATTGATAGAGGTCATTGATCGGCTCTGAGCACCAGTTTAAAGAGGCCGGATCGGTTGTTTGCCATTCGTTACCGGTAAGGGGCGGGAAATAAATATCCTGAGCCGGCAAGTAAGAAAAAGCAATAAAGGCAATGAAAAGAAGATAGATTTTTTCCATAAATAAATATTTCTCAGAAAGATCGAAAACCCCGAAAAAGGTTTAATCTGCAGCACAGGTATTTTTGCCATCTGAGAACAAAACCAGCTTTATATATTTTCTATGGAAAAGGAGGATGGATCATTATTCCAGTGCCTCCTGTGCTTCCATCCATTCTTCCATGGCCGACTCCAATTGTTCCTTTTTCCGGTCATATTCCTTCAAGGCTTTGGCACTGTCAGGTTTTTCAAAAAAAGTAGGGTCGGCCATCAGGGATTCGAACTTGGCAATTTCCGCTTCCAAATCCTTGACCTTGTTTTCAGCGTTGGAAATGGCCCGCTGTAGTTGTTTACGTTCCTCGAAGCCCATTTCCTGAACGTTACCATTGTTGTTGGCGGTCTTTTTTGGCTGGCTCATTTCCACCTGACGCATATTATCGAGCTTGCGTTTTTCGAGGAAATAATTGACATCTCCGAGGTGAGTAAACAATTGGTTGTCCCGGAATTCGATGGTGGTGGTGGTCAGATTGCTGAGGAAATCCCGGTCGTGAGAAACGACGATCAGGGTGCCGGAGTAATCCTGAATAGCCCGTTTCAGC
>JBFIJS010000213.1:0-6872 GCA_041600595.1 Saprospiraceae bacterium
GTCGATGCCCACAAAGGAGGCGTTTTTGAGTATCCAAGCGGCTCCAAATTATTTGTACCTGCTGCTGCCTTTTCCGACAGTACCGGCAATCCGGTGGGAGGAGAAGTGACGATCAAATACCGGGAAATGCACGACTTTGTTGACTTTTTTATGGCCGGTATTCCCATGTCATACGATTCTGCCGGCGTCAATTATACCCTTGAAAGCGCCGGGATGATCGAAATATTTGCGGAGCAAAACGGGAGAAAAGTCAATATGGCACCCGGAAAAAGTATCAATGTAGAGTTAGTGTCCAGGGTCAATGTTTCGCCGAGCGTTAATGTCCCGCCCGGCTACAACATTTACTGGTTGGATGAGCAAAAAAAGAACTGGGTGTACCAGGCAGTTGATAATATGCAGTTGATGGATGAACAAATGCCTCCCCAATTACCGGCAGAGGAAGATCCTGCCTATCCGGTACTGCAGGAGTGGCAGACTGCCATCCAAACGATTGAACTGAACGAAGCCAATGAACTGGCAAAACTGGAAGCTTCCCTGCCTTTGCCTAACCTGCCTGTCAAGCCCGTTGAAGCCAATCCGGAGGAATACGTATTTGATCTTGATTTCAATATGTTAAAAAATCCGGCTGCCACCGGCGAACAGGCTGTGGCTCAGGGTGAGTTGGAAAATTTGTATAAAAAATATGAAAGAATGCTCTGGCAATTAAGTCCGGACGCAGGCATTTCACCAACTCAACTACAAGATGGATTTAGCAATGTTTCCGATATCAGGATCCACAAGTTGAACAATAATAAGTATGAATTGACCTTGAAAAAAGGTACAGAAGAACTTACGGTCAGGGTAATCCCGGTGCTTTCCGGCAATGATCTGGCAAAAGCAAAAGCGGCCTTTAATCAACAAATGGAGCGCTGGCAAAAAGATATTGAACAAAGAGAAGCGGCGCTAAAAAGTCAAAAAGAAGAACTACGCCGAAAATATGAGGAGGAGAAAAGAGTGGCAGAACAACGTTTCAAAGCAAAATTAGATGATCTCAGAAAAAACGGGATGGAATATGCTGCGATTGATGAAGTGATCAGAAAAAAGGTCGTAAACCGTTTCAATGCAACCGGTTTTGGTATCTGGAACTGCGATCGTCCTATCCCACCCAACAGGATGATCATTTCAGCCAGTTTTAAAAATGAGAAAGGGCAGCCTTACAAAAATAAAACGGCCTACCTCGTGGACAAAAGCCGCAACACCGTTTATCAGTTTTTAGCAGAAGACGGGGCAAAACTGAATATCGACCTGAATGCCCAAAACCTGCTGTGGCTAGTCACCGATGACCAGAAAATAGCGGTCATCCGACCCGAAGATTTTAAAGTCATCACGAAAGCCGTGAAGGAACACGACTTTATCATGCAAAAGGTAGATACAGAAATCAAGAGTGAAGAGGATGTGAGGAAAGTACTCTACCTCTAAGTCTGCCAGTGGATCGTGCAGTGGAAAGTTTACCAAACATTGTGTGTAATAAAACAGGCTCAAAAAAAAAGGCAGCGTGAAGATTAATAGACTTGTTAGTTGCGGCGTCGCTTATTAAAACCGACGCCGCAACTCGATTATCTGATCATTTCAAAATACAAACCTTCATTCTCTTCTTCAAACCCTGCATGTAAGTGCGGAGTTTTTTCATGGTAAAATGAGCAACGTGCCGGAGGATATTACTTTTTGAAATGACCGGCAACGATCAGTTCTTTTGAGCCGGCGGTGTGGGTATAAAATCCTTCTCCGGATTTCACCCCTAATTTCCCGGCAGTTACCATGTTGACCAGCAGCGGACAGGGAGCATATTTGGGATTGCCAAATCCGCGGTGCAATACATTCAAAATCGCCAGACAAACATCCAGTCCGATGAAATCCGCCAATTGGAGGGGGCCCATCGGGTGAGCCATGCCCAGTTTCATCACCGTATCAATTTCCTGCACACCGGCCACGCCTTCGTATAAGGAATAGATTGCTTCGTTGATCATCGGCATCAGGATACGGTTGGCCACAAAGCCGGGGTAATCATTGACCTCCACGGGTGATTTCCCCAACTTGGCAGAAAGCTCCATGACGGTATTTGTCGTTTCGTCGGAGGTGGCATATCCCCTGATGACCTCCACCAACCTCATGACCGGTACCGGATTCATAAAGTGCATACCGATGACTTGTTCCGGCCGGGAAGTAACCGCCGCAATTTTAGTGATGGAAATGGAAGAGGTGTTGGTGGCTAAAATAGCATCGGCAGGAGCGGCACCGTCTATTTGTTGGAAAATTTTAAGTTTTAAATCCACATTCTCAGTAGCGGCTTCCACGATTAAATCAGCATGAGCCACTCCCTTCTGCAAGTCGGTCTCTGTCACGATATTGGACAAGGTTTTCTTTTTATCGGCTTCGGTAATTTTTTCTTTGGCTACCATCCGGTCCAGGTTTTTTGAAATGGTAGCCATCGCTTTTTCTAAAGCCTTTTCGGAAATATCAATTAAACGGACGTGATAGTTTTTCATGGCGAACACATGAGCGATCCCGTTTCCCATGGTTCCAGCGCCAATGACTGCGATGTTTTTCATAATAAGTTTTTATTTTTTGATTAGGTTGTGGTTTCAAGTTTAGAGCGGCCTGGTTCGTTTCTTAATCTTCATTCAACCCCTTGAATAACCTCCAAATCTGATCGTTGGGTGGTTCTGCGATAATACTGACCGGTTCTTTGGTGACCGGATGGATAAAGGACAGTGACCGGCTGTGCAAATGAATGGAGTTGTCAGTGTTGGGGTGAGGGTGCCCGTATTTTACATCGCCGCGGATCGGACAGCCAATTTTGGCCAGTTGGGCCCTGATTTGATGGGGGCGGCCCGTTTGGAGTTTTATTTTTACCAAAAAATTATAACCAATGGCTCCGATCAGTTCGTAATCCAATGTTGCGAGCTTGGCGTTTTTGGCCCTGCTGCTTTTCGTATCAAAAGCTTTGACCACATTTTTTTGGTGGTCCTTTAATATATAGTGTTCGAGATGACCTTCGATTGGGTTGGGGCGGGAAGAGGTAACGGCCCAGTAAACTTTCTCCAGTTTCCTTTCGGCAAACAACTTGTTCATGCGTTCCAGGGCTTTGCTGGTACGGGCGAAGACAGTCACACCGCTGGCTGGCCGGTCGAGACGGTGAATGACACCGAGAAAAACATCACCGGGCTTGTTGTATTGTTTTTTGATGTAAGCCTTGACCGCATCGGACAATGTCCGGTCTCCCGTTTTGTCGCCATGAACCAGCAGGCCAGCCGGTTTGTTCAGGGCAATGAGATGGTTATCTTCGTGTAAAATATTAAGCATATAATTTTTCAAAAAAATCGGCGGCGGGATTCTTTGATCTTGGTGACAGAGCTCCTGCTTCCGGGCCGCAAAAGTATGAAATTAAGCCTTGGATTTTCGCCCTGCCCAAATGACACCTTTATTTTTGATGCTATGATCCATGATAAGATCGACACCGAAGGGTTGTCTTTTGAGGTGGTCATGAAAGACGTGGAGGAATTGAACCAGAAAGCCTTTGCCGGTGAGCTGGACATTACCAAACTGAGCTACCATGCCTACGCCCACCTGATCGACCAATATGTATTACTAAATGCTGGCAGTGCTCTTGGTAATAATTGCGGTCCATTGCTGATCGCTAAAAAACCGCTCGACCGGCAAACGATCGAAAATGGCCGTATTGCCATTCCGGGTCGTTTTACCACTGCCAACTTTCTGCTCAACCTTGCTTATCCAAAAGCGACCAATAAAGTCGAAATGTTATTTTCGAATATCGAAAAGGCAGTTTTAGAAGAAGAGGTAGAGGCGGGTCTCATCATTCATGAAAACAGGTTTACCTATCACGAGCGCGGTTTGTACAAAATACAGGACTTGGGTGAATATTGGGAACAAACTACCCAATTGCCCATTCCGCTGGGCGGAATTGTGGGGAAAAGAGAGTTGCCGACAGACATTTTGGAGAAAATTGACCGGGTTTTGGAAAGGTCGGTGCGTTTTGCACTTGAAAACCCCGGGTCTTCAGAGGGCTTCGTCAGACAATTTGCTCAGGAAATGAGTCTGCAAGTTATGCATGAACATATTAAGTTATATGTAAACAATTATACTGTAAACCTCGGAGAAACAGGCAAAACCGCTGTAAACAGGCTATTTGAGGCGGCAAGAGCTTTGGAAGTTATTCCCAGTTACACAGAAAAAATATTTTTAAATTAAGATTATTTTTAATTTTTGGCACAGACATTGCAATTCTCTTTAATGTGTAAGTTTTGGTTAAAGAATTGTAAGATTCGTTTTTTTCGCCCGAGCAACCCTCGGGCTTTTTTTTTGCCCAAAATTGAGATTTCCCCCCGGTTCGCAAAAAATCTCCTATTTCCATGTGGCAAAATAAACCCTACTGCTATCTTTGCCCGGCTTTTTATTTAGGTGTACCCAATCACTGTGCATCCGGGGAAAAAGCCAAACCTCCTAACATTTCATCATTTAAAAATCCTAACCAAGCAAACGATGATTATTGCAGTACCAAAAGAAATTAAGCCTAGTGAAAATAGGGTAGCGCTAACCCCCGCTGGTGCACTCGAACTAACGAAGCGCGGACACACCGTATATGTTCAAAAGTCGGCGGGAGAGAGCAGTGGCTTTACCGATAGTGCCTACAAAGATGCCGGCGCTAAAATCCTTCCTAAAATAGAAGATTGTTATAATAAAGGTGAAATGATCATGAAGGTCAAGGAGCCTGTTAAAATGGAGTATGATCTGATCCGGGAAGACCAACTCGTTTTCACCTATTTCCATTTTGCCTCTTACAAGCCCCTGACCCAGGCGATGATCAAAAGCAAATCGGTCTGTCTGGCATACGAGACGGTAGAATTATCGGATCGTACACTTCCATTGTTGATTCCGATGTCGGAAGTGGCTGGCAGAATGGCCATTCAGGAAGGTGCCAAGTATTTGGAAAAACCGATGGGCGGCCGGGGAATTTTATTAGGTGGTGTGCCAGGCGTTCGCCCCGCCAAGGTGCTTGTGCTCGGTGGCGGTATCGTTGGAACACAATCCGCCAAAATGGCTGCCGGTCTGGGCGCAGATGTTACTATTCTGGACGTCAACCTCAACCGCCTGCGCTACCTGGCTGATGTGATGCCGGCCAATGTAAGAACCATGTATTCCAATGAATTGAATATCCGTGAACTGATCAGAGAAAGTGATCTTATCGTGGGTGCAGTTTTGATCCCGGGAGCCAAAGCGCCGAGATTGATCACCCGGGATATGTTGAAAACAATGAACCCCGGAACGGTGCTGGCAGATGTTGCTGTAGATCAGGGAGGTTGCTTCGAAACAACGAAGCCCACAACGCACGACAAGCCCATCTATACCATTGATGGTGTTGTGCATTATTGCGTGGCCAACATGCCGGGCGCCGTGCCTTACACCTCAACTATTGCGCTCACCAATGCCACGTTGCCATACGCCCTTCAATTGGCGGAAAAAGGCTGGCAGCAAGCATGTCGGGACAGCAATCCGTTAAAATTGGGACTGAATGTTATCAAAGGTAAAGTAGTATACAAAGCTGTTGCCGAAGCATTCAGGCTAAAACATACTGACGTCAGCGAGTTCCTGTAATGGGACGCTATTGGATAAATGAACCTGTCGGGCAAACGGCCTGGCAGGTTCATTTTTATTTGTGGCAAAGAATTCTTTTCTGATTTTGCCCGGAGGGCATGGAAAATACAAACCCTGAAAAACCCTTTTATCGGGGAGCGTGACATTAAGTAAGCGCCAAGGATACTTTCCGCCCCTTCAACTCACAAACACCTGCTGTTCAAGCTCAAAAAAAAATACAAACTATGACTTACGCTTCCCGCATTGCGGCGACTTTGCATCTTCCAGTTAAAAAAGTTGAGAATACCATCCAGCTCCTCGAAGAGGGGGCTACGATCCCGTTTATCTCCCGTTACCGGAAAGAAGTTACGGGTTCATTGGATGAGGTTCAGATCGGTGATATTGCCAGCGAATTGAAAAAACTGCAGGAACTGGAAAAGCGCAAAGAGACCATTTTAAAAACCATTGAAGAACAAGGAAAGTTAACCGACGACCTGCGAAAACAGATCGTGGGATGCTGGGATGCCGTAGAGTTGGAGGATATTTACCTGCCATACAAGCCAAAGCGAACGACCCGGGCCACCAAAGCCAGGGAAAAAGGACTGGAGCCACTTGCTCACTATCTGATGGACCAATCACAGGATGAGGTGGAAGCGAAAGCCGCCACTTTCCTGACGGATGAAGTAACCTCGGTGGAAGAAGCTTTGCAGGGAGCAAGGGATATCATCGCCGAAATGATCGCCGAAGACCAGGAAGCCCGGGCCAAGGTCCGGTACGCATTCAAAAAGGGAGCAGACATTTCAGCCAAAGTTGCCCGTGGAAAGGAGGAAGAGGGCGTCAAATACAAAGATTATTTCAAGTTTTCCGAGCCTTTGAAAAATTGCCCGTCTCACCGGTTGCTGGCCATGTTCAGAGGGGAAGATGAAGGGTTTTTACGCATTTCAGTCGCACCTGACCCGGAAGAAGTCCTGTATCGCCTGGAAGGACTTTTCCTGAAGGGTAGAGGGGCTGCGAGTAAGCAGGTGAAAGAGGCCCTGCACGATGGCTACGAAAGACTGCTGGAACCCAGCATTGAAACGGAATTTCGCAAAGCGGCTAAAGAAAAGGCAGACGAAGAGGCGATTCAGGTGTTTGTAGAAAATCTCCGGCAGTTGCTGTTGGCAGCGCCGCTGGGACAGCAACGAATCCTGGGTATCGACCCTGGCTCGCGGCATACCGGCTACGGCGTCGTCCGGCACGAC
>JBFIJS010000214.1:0-6849 GCA_041600595.1 Saprospiraceae bacterium
AAGGCAAACCAGGTACTCCCCTACTGCGAGTTGGTCTCCCCGTTAGCAAAGGCAGAATCATAAAAAGAACCGGAAAAACGGGTAGCGTCCGTAAAACGGATAGTTAATTCCTGCAGATAAGGTTCTGATTCCGGGGTTGGCCGCAAGTCGATGATCCAGCTGCCTTCCAAGCCGGACGCTGCGGTTGGGCTACTTGACTGGGGGGTCTGGGAAAAAGAAACATGGGGCAGACAGGCACAAAGGATAAATAAAATAAGCTGTTTTTTCATGATACCAAGGTTTTGACCGACCGGAATGAAGACAACGATATGCCATTAGGCATCTGATAACGAATTGTATAATTAACGAAAACGTTAAATCGTTATCTTATTTCCTGATCAGTAGTTGAAAAAAGTTGGGTGATCTGTCAGAAAAGCAGTTGCGTACTTTGACATTTTCTCTGACGGGACAAAGATGGGGCGAAACGAGTGTCAGGTCATCGCCTTTTCAGCCGGGTTGCCGCCGGCGTCGGTGAATCGTACGGATGGTCATTCACCGGCAAATAGGGCGGTCCACCGATCAGTCTTTGTAAAATCGGGGCAAATCCGCGATGTTTGGCGCATGAATCAATTAACCACCGTACCGGCAGATCACTGGCTCAACCGGAGGATTATTTGGGACGTCCTCCGATGGCAGGCCCTGACGTTCGTGGTCGGCTATACCCTTTTTGGAGCCATTTACTGGTCGGCGCTGTATATCAACAGTGGCGGAGAGTGGAATGCCTGGGATCAATCGATCATCAATTACGGCACCAAAGCCCTGATTTCGGTTCCCGTTTACTGGCTGATCTTCGTGCGGCTCAAGCACTGGCCGCTGAAAAAAAGGCTTTTACTGCATTTGGTAACCATTCCCCTGTTTGTGTTGACCTGGTTGTTCATTTACCACTGGATCTGCGACCAGTTTGACATCGGTTACCTGGTAGGCCGGGGGTTAGTCTGGGATATTTATATTCCTTTCTTATTCTACTTTGTACCCTTCGGGTTTTTACACTTTTACGAATACCTTACCCGGTCACAGGAACAGGAACGGAAGGCTGCAGAACTTCGTCAGGCCGCCCTCCAAAGCGAAGTGAACGCCCTGAAAGCGCAGTTGGAGCCACATTTTCTGTTCAATACGCTCAACAGCATCAGCGCCTCGGTGCCGCCGGAAATGGAGCATACCCGGGAACTGATTGCCAAACTGGCCGATACCTTCCGGTTCGGACTGCAGGCCAGCGAATCGGAAACGGTTCCGTTGCGGGAGGAGATCAATTTCCTGAAAACCTATCTCGATCTGGAAAAACAGCGGTTTGGAGAACGCCTGATGACGGTTTTCGATCTGGACGAAGCCCTGCTGGAGGTTTCGGTGCCGCCCATGCTTTTACAGCCACTGGTCGAAAACGCTATCAAGCATGGTGTCGGGCCAAGCGTTGAGCCGGTAACGGTTGGGGTGGCGGTGAAAAGGGTAGGGGAGGAGCTACGTTTTGAAGTATCCGACACCGGGAAAAGCCATCCCGCCGAACTGCACGCAGGATTTTTTGCCAAAGGTATCGGTCTGCGGAACACCCAGTTGCGGCTGGAAAAACAATTTGGCAGGACATTGGACGTTACTGCGAACCAACCGCAGGGGCTGGTTTTTCGCTTTCAGCTACCCATAATTCGTTAAATAAATATTTCGTTATTTATACATTTAAAGATTTCGTTCCTCTGCCGTTGCCAGATGTCGTGCTGCGGGTAGAGAGGAAAGAAACAAGCTCTCATCCCGATCCTCTTTTTATGACTCTCAACCAACACATGAAAGTACTCATCATCGACGACGAAGCCGATGCCCGTAAAATGTTGCGGCAATACCTCGAAGCATTTCCCCAAATGGAAATTGCCGGGGAATGCACCAACGGCCTGGAGGCGGTTACGACTATTGAAGCCAGCGAGCCTGACCTCATTTTTCTCGATATTCAAATGCCGGGTATGAGCGGGTTTCAGGTGCTGCAACATATTGTTCATATCCCTCAGGTCATCTTTTCTACGGCTTATGACAAATACGCCCTCAAAGCTTTTGACCACAACGCCGTGGATTATTTGTTGAAACCCTACACCCGGGAGCGCTTTGCGCAGGCGGTGAACAAAGTATTGCTGACCGCCCCCTCCCGCAACCTCCGGCAGGTGCGGGAGCTGGAAGAGAACTTGCAGCAGCAAAAAACGCAGTACCTCGACCGCCTGCTGGTGGAACAGGGCAACCGGATGATCGCACTGGCCGTGCAGGACATTATCTGGATAGAAGCCGCCGGCGACTATGCCCAGCTCCACACGGCTCAAAAATCTTACCTCTCCAACCTCGGCCTCGGCGAACTGGAAAACCGCCTGAACCCCTCCGTCCTGCTTCGTATTCACCGCTCGGCCATCATCGGCCTGCAACATATTCAAGAAGTACGAAAAGACCCCTCCGGCTATTATGTGTTTTTAAAAAATGGCAAACGCCATAAAGTAAGCCGTTCCTATCAGGAAAAACTGAAAAGGTGGATGGTTTGAACGGGAGACGGTGGACGGCGGACGGGGAAATCGGTAGTTGCCACCCCGTAGTGAATTCGGGGTTTCACTGCGCTCAAACTGCCTACTGCCCACTGAAAACTGAAAACCCTCACCACTCATATTGCAAAAAAAAGTTCGGTGCCCGGCCTGCGGCCAGGCGGTTGAGTTCTCGCAGATTGAAAGAGCCCTGTGGTTCGGTAGGGTCGGGCGTATCGAGGATAAAGTCCTTGTCGATGATATTGGTTCGGTTGAGGAGGTTGAAGAAGGACAGGCCCGTTTTCCATTTCCGGTTTTTTTTGCCGAAGGCATAAGTAGCGCTCACATCCAGGCGAAGGGTATTGGGCAGGCGTTCGGTGTTGAGTTCGGAAAAAGAAAGGGCGTAGGTGAAATCATCCACGGTGCAGGCAGGGCAGGGGACTTGCTCGACAGCGGGGATGGAGTAGGGGGTGCCGGTTCGGAAATGCAGGTTGACAGACACATCGAATTTTCCCAGATCCAGCATATTTACAAAATTAATTTGTTGGCGGATGTCATGGCGGGCAGGGTAGGGGCGGTTGGCATTCAGTTCCGGAAATTGCTGCTCCACCTGTCCCCACGAATAGGCGAGCCACACGCTGTAAGGAGGCAGCCGTTTCCGAAACAAAAAATCGAATCCATAAGCCACCGACGTACCGTCGAACGACAACGGACGCTCGAAACCCCGGTCTACGAGCAGGTTGCGGGAAGTGAGGTTGCGGCTGTCTTTGTAGTACAGTTCGGCATCGACCAGCATGGACCTGGTCTCGTAACTGGCCCCCAGCGTCCACTGCCAGAGTTCCTGCGCAGGAATGCTGTCTTTGGCCAGGGCCCAAAGTGGCTCCCCGGCCCCGAGATCGTTGTAGTCAATGATCTGAAAGACAAACTGCCAGTTGCGGGCCATGCTGCCTTTCAGCTTCAGGTTATGATCCCAGGGCTGCCAGGTAAAGCGGGCCCTCGGTTCGGCGAAGAAGAGGTCGCGCTCCGGGAAAAGATTCATGCGCAGGCCGAGAGAATACCAAAATTTCGGGTTCGGCTGGTGGCCAAAGGCGGCGTAAAAGGTGTGCAATCCCAGAATGGAAGTGTCCCGGGAGAAAATATTTTTTTCTCTTCTCAATACCTGCGTATCCTGATAAATAAGGCTTGACTGCTGCGCATTGGCATGATAGCCAAAAGTCCATTTTCTTAGTTGGTCCACTTCCCAGGCCAGGTCCAGGTGAATGGACAGATCAGCCAGGTCGTTGGAGGTATTGTATTGATAAATAAAGGCGCTGTCCCGTTGGTTGTTCCACCGGAAGTTGTACCGGTTTTGGTAGCCACTGGCGGCCATTTTGAAATTGGCTTTGAGCCGGGGCTTCCACTGGGCCTCGTGCTGCCAGCTGATGCCAAAATTAGAAGCCCGGATAAAATCGCTGGTGCTGTAAAATGTCAGTGAATCGTCGAAGGCATAATAGTAGTTGAGTTCATCGTAGCCATTGAAAATACTGATGGCATTGTCGTTTTTCTTTTTTCCCTGCCAGCGCAGCTTGAGGTTAAAATCGCCATACTGTATGTCCGGACGCCAGGTGGTAAAATCGTTGTCGACCCGCAGACTGTCCTGAAAAGCGACCCGCCCGTTTTGAAAAACCTGGTCAAACAATTCCCGGAACACCTTGCTCTTATTACTCTGGAGGGAAGTTCGGCCAGCGACGATGATAGCTCCCCGCTTGTGTTTCGTTTTTCGGAAGAGGGGTTTTTCCATAAAAATATTGCCGTGCAACAAATTGAACCCGATGCCCCAGGTCGACTCATCCACCAGGTCGGGGCGGCCCTTGATGTCAATAATACTGGAATTGCGGCCCCCGTGCTCGGCGCCAAAATTGCCCCGCCAAACGTCCACTTCGTCCACGATATAAGGGTTGAATGCATCGTATTGCCCGAAAAAATGCCCGGTGTGGTACATCGGAATACCCTCCCAAAGTACGAGGTTCTGGTCGGGCGTGCCACCCCGGACGTTGAGCCGGGCGGCACTTTCTTCGGCGCTGCCAATGCCGGGCAACAGCTGGAGCATCCGCAGCACATCGGGTTCGCCCCAGCCGGGCAGGGTCGGTATTTTTTCCTTTTTGAAATGAAAATTACCCTCGTTTTCCAGCGTCAGCATATCTACGGAAAAGTCTTTGATCAGGATATCCGACATCCAGGTATTGGCAAAACTGAGTTTTACCGCAGCACATGGTCGTTGCAACAGATGACCGGCCAAAACAGTCAAAGCTGAATAACCGAGGTAACTGACGGACACCGTGTCTTTTTCGAGGAAATGCCCCGGCAGTTCGAAATAGCCGGCCGTGTCGGTGTAGGTTCCGAATGAGGTCCCCAACAGGTACACCGTAGCGGACGGCAAAGGTTCGCCCGTTGCTTCGTCCACGACTTTTCCGCACAGGGTGCGGCGGGGCAGGGTAGGGGAGTTGTCAGCCGGTGGTGCATTTCCCTGCTTTATTAAAACATACCGTTGGTCAATGAGCTCAAAATCAAATCCGGTGCCGGCCAGCAGTTTCTGCAATGCCCGGTCGAGTGGCAACTGGCGGAATTTGACCGATACGGTCACTCCTTCGATGGTTTCGTCTTCAAATGAAAAAGAAATGGGAAAGCTGGATTCAAGTTCGGCGAAAGCAACGGACAGGGGGGCGTTTTTGAAATCAGCCGATATTTTCGGAAGGGATTGGGCTTGCAAAAGGACTGGCAGGACAAATGCCCAGGTCCACGCGGCAAGTTTTCTTTGGTTCCGGCTCATAGATTTTTTTGGGAAATGAAAAAGAAAGATTTTATTAATTATATATTTCGTTAAATAACGAAATGTGTAAATCTTTAAATGCTTGTCGACTCAGGTTTTTAAAGGAGGAAAGGTCAGGTCTGCCAACGATTATTTTGGGGAAAACCATACGGTGTCGTTGCGCATTTCGTATTCCAACCCCATCGGGACACTGATCATTTGCAGGGCTTTTTTCAGATCGTTGTTGACGAATTTACCGGAGAAAGGGCTATCCAGGTCAACATTGGCAAAGATGGTAATCCCATATTGCCGCTCCAGTTCTCCCAACACCCGGCTGCGCGGGGCGCTCCGGAAAACACTTTCTCCCTTGAACCATTTTGGGGTAAAATCGATACCGGCCCGGCGCTGCATGCGGCCATTGACAACGTCCACCTGTTCTCCTTTTTTGATCAGGACCTTTTCGCTGCCTTTGGGGTTGAACACCTGCACGGTGCCTTCGGTGCATTTCACCTCCATGATATGGTCGCGGGCGTATACGTTAAACTGTGTACCGATTACCCGGACGTGGCCCTGTTCGGTCAGCACGGTAAAAGTGTTGCCTTTTTTAGCCCGGAAAAAGGCTTCCCCCTTCAGGTACACTTCCCGCTCTTCCACCCAGTCGTTGTGGGTAAATGCGAGGGTGCTGAGGGCATTCAGTTCGGCAATGGAACCATCGGGCAGGGTGGTCTGGGTCTGTTCACCGGCGGTGGTGACGATGGCCGTATCGTATCCGCTGGCGGGGTCAGACTCCCGCAACCAAAGCAGTGCAATCACCAGAACTGCGATGGCGGCCGCTGCCGCATACAACCAGGGCCGCCGGTTGATAGAGCGGATAGGGGTTTCCGGAGCGGGTGGGGGAGGGGTATGTCTTTTGGGTGGCGTAGTAGTCGTTTCCGCAGGGGAAACCGGTACGGCTGGTGAAACAAACGGCAGGGGTGTTTTGTCCCTCTCGGAAATAACGGCTTCAGGCATTGCCGACAAAATAGCGGCAGCATTGGCCACCGCTTCCCTGATCAGGTTTTCCCCTTCGGAAACAGGCCGGGTGCCAGTTGGGTATTCTGTCGGTTTGGATGGTTCGGCTTTTAGCCGCAATTGCAGCTTTTCCCAGGAGGCCTGTTCCGAAAAGGCAGGCATCCCCAGGCCCTTCATCCCCTCGACGATGGCCTGGAGGTCGGCAAAGTCCTCCCGTTGTTGGAGGGCCTCCAACTCCGCTGTCGTCAACTCATCGGCGAGCCAGTGGGCCAGTAAAGTTTCGTCGTGGTTTGTATTTTCCATTTAATAAGTCAAGTAAAAAGCGGCTTTAAATTTAGTTTAAAATCACTACAACTGAAACGATTAAAATCTAAAACACCCTACCGGTTTTCAGTTTTCAGTTTTCAGTTTGAGCACAGCTTAATCCGAGGTTCACTTCAGGGTGGCAATTACCGATTTCGCTGCCCCCCGTCTCCCGTCACCCGTCCACCATTCTTCAAACCCCCCGAATCACCCTCCGCATTTCCA
>JBFIJS010000215.1:0-6837 GCA_041600595.1 Saprospiraceae bacterium
CGGCCGACAAAACCCAGTTGTTTGCGGTCGTCCAGTGGGAATATGATAAAAGGGCTGCACCAAAAAAAGACATTTCGATTATCAACTTGCCCACTCTACACCTTAATTATGCCGATAAATCGCACCCCAAAAAAGTAGCTCCGGCAAGTTGACTCACGATTTGCACTTTGTGCCAGGCAGGTAAAAGACTATCGGAGCTGACATCTGGACCCTTTAAAGCCGTTCAACGCTGTTTCAGCAAACAAATTACGGCAATCGTTCCCGTTGGTTCAACCGAAGAACAACCGTGAACCAGAGGCAGTACAGGAGATTCGGGCGGCCGGTTTTACCCGAAATACCGAAGTCGTTCAGGAAAAAATTTCAACCTGAACCGTTGAAAGCATTTTACCAATTAGCACATAAAGACCATGCAGACACTTGAAAGGATTACAAAAATCATTGCTGTTGCATTCTCGCTCAGCTGGGCCGTTATTCTGTTTACAGAATATTGGTTTTACAACCCCAATTACGGCCAGGCCCTGGGCTATTTCAAATACACCGGTTTGCTGAGTGTGCTGATCTTCCTGGGAGCAGCGATCAGCGGGGGGCTGGTGTTTGCCCGCCAAAAAAAGTGGAAAGTTCGGGTGGTCAATGGTCTGTCCATCTTCGGGTTCCTGCTCCTGCTGGATATCATCACCATGTCCTTTTTTTATGATAAAATGACCATCATGAAACTCACCTCACAGGGATTGATTTCCCATCTGGTTCACCTGGTCAGGGCAGCCTCGTGCATTTATTTGATCTATCTGGTCGCTAGAGTATCAGGTACCGTACTCTTAACCGTTTTTCCGCCGCGTATCGCACCGGAAGACGCTCCGATCATCCAGACGGCAGCGGGCATCATGGTCATCACGGCTCTGTTGTTTGTGGTGGGAATATGCCAGGCTTTGTATGTTTTCGTGGTGGGCCCGATTTTCCTGGTCATACTGGGACTCAACTGGCGTTTGTCCCTGCAAACCATAAAAACGACCCTGTGGCAACCCATCCAGCTACCGTCCAAACTCAACGCCCTGGGTGTATTCAGTTTTGTATTTTTAGCAGCCTTCCTGGTTTTTAATTTTGTGCAAACCCTCCGCCCCTTCCCCCTGGGCACCGACTCCATCAATTTTTATGTAAACCTGCCGACCCTGATCGACGAATACGCAAGCCTGGTGGCCGGTTTTCAAATTTACAACTGGTCGCTGTTTATGTCGCTCGGCCTGGTCGTTTTCGGAAGGGTGGACGTCGTGCTCGGCCTGTCCTTTTTTGGTGCCGTTCTGTCCCTGTTCGCACTTTTCCGTTTGGGGAGAAAATGGCTGGACATCAACTATGCCCTGCTCTGCCTCCTGCTGTTCTTCTCGGTGCCCATGGCCCAGTTCTTCACCTTTATGGATTTGAAAATCGATCTGGCCTTGCTGTATTACCTGTTGTGCACCCTGTTGCTGCTGATCAATTGGATTTCGCCCCCGTCGCCGGGTAAAGCCGATGCAAAACCATTGCGGACAAAGGCTACTGCAACGAAGACAAAAAACAGCAAACAGCAAAAGCGGAAAGCACCGGTTTCGCTCGTCCCCGGTTACGCACTGCGGGCCAAAGCTTTTTTGACCAAACATTTACCGACGTTTTTACTGACGTTTAAAATGCCCGTTCTAATCGGGCTATTTATCGGCTTTGCCATGGGTGTCAAGTTGACAGCGCTCCTGGCCTTTTTTGCCTTGATAACGGCGATCTGGTACAAAGAAGGAGGGTTTTGGCTGTTTTGCAGCGGCACTTTTCTGATCATCGGTTCGGCGCTCGTCCTGCAATTGGACGGGCAGTCATTTTTGCGGCAATCGCACCAATACGCATCGGTCATTCAATGGATTTTAATGGCGATGGGCCTGGGACTGGCTGCCTATATTTTTATCAATCAACGGGAAAAATTGCTGCGGGCCCTGAAAGTTTCGGTGATCGTGACCGTATTTTTCATACTCCCGATCGTACCGTGGCTGGGAAAAAATTATCTGGAAACGAAGAGTTTCTCTTCCTATGCCTTGATGAATGGTAAAAAATCGATGCCGGATATCAGCCTCAAATACCTGGAGGAAAAATGGAAAGAAGTGTATGAGTAGTGGTGGCAGACTTTCTTCCTTAAAATTCCGTTGGGCCGGGCAGTCTGATGCCTCAAAGCGAAATGAATATTTGGGCCCACTTGCGTGAATGAAAATGTAAAGATTTTTTTTACACAGTACTGAATAAAACATATCACTCATGATAAAAAACAGCCAACCCGCCAGCCTGCTAAAATGGGTTCTATTTTCAGCCTTTTTCATTGGCCCGCTTCTGGCCACGGCCCAGGAGAGCCAGCAAGTCATCATCCCGGGATTGTACCGGATGCCGGAAAATGTGGTGGAAAAAACGAAAAAAGAGGCGGACAGTAAAAGCGGTGTGCGGGAAGACCTGCATAAATTCATGGGGTACGAACGGGACCCGGAGCGATACCTTTCCTTACCGTTCGACGTTTTTATCAACAACAACCTGCACTATATCATTACCGACGTCGGCCTCCTGATCTTGTTGATTTTACCCATACTGTTCCTGCTGCCCTACAAACGGGTCAAAGACCGAAAAGCCTACCAGCAAGTGCTGTTCAGTCTGGCTTCCATGGTATTGTTCACCTTTTTTCTGATCGTAGCCATACCGAGTGCCTACCTGAACAAAAACCAACTTGCAACGCCACAGCAGGGGATCGACCTGTTGGAGAAATCAGCCAACACCGGCACTTTGGAAAATTTGAGCATCGGCATTAAAAAGTTCTTTATGCATTTGTACGAGCCGTTTTTTCATTTTTTTGCAAAATTCGGCACCAATCAGAACCCCCTCACCTACCCTTTGATCTTTGCCTTGTTCGTATGTCTCCTGGGTGCCATCGCCTTCCGGCTGAAGCGACATTCCAAGGCGACCAAAGCGCTGGTGCTGTTCCTGGCCGTTTATTTCTTTTTCTGGTGGATACTGGGTTCTGGTGCCCCCTGGTACGGCATCTTGCTGTTCAGTGTCCCCTACATCCTGCTGGCCAAAGGAATCAGTCTGAGTAGCAGTAATAAACCGGCATCTTCCGGGATGAAAAACCTGTCTGGTGCTGCGGTGAGAAGTGGCCTGATGCTCGCAGCCTGCGGTGGTTGGCTGTTGATGTTCTTTGCTTTCAGGTCAACCAATTTCACGCCGAACAGTGAAGAGAACGGAAAGCACATTTACATCCCCCCGATCATCCAGTACCAGACCGGACGCATCGATGAGAAAGCGCTGCTGAACGCTCATTTGCCCAGTTATCAGGAGGTAAAAAGCATTATCAATCAGGATGATGAATCAATGGTTTACCGGGTAGGCACCCTGCTTCATTATTTTATCAAAAAGAATGACCGGCGGGTTTTCAGCGATACGTTTCTGGATTTCTTCGACGGCATGATCGACCAGTTCAAATCCAAAGAAAAGATTATCCAGGCGTTGAAAGCTTCCGGTTTTAAATACATCGTGATCGATCTGAACATGGCCGGCAACGATTTTACGCCCGAGAGAAGCCTGACCCGGAAATTTATCCAACTACTCAACACGCTCTACAACAACCCGGGGATTGAACTCATGTACACCGACCGCACCATTCAGCTAAACAGCAACGGGCAGGTTGTCAGCGCAGTTTTCGAAGACAAAGGCAAGATTGTCAACCTCGGCACGATCGCCCTGTACCGGATCAAATAAAAAGCCGAACAGCGGCTGGCGGTAGCATCAGTCTAACACCTGCAGCTTGGCAAATTTCAGCATGATCCGTTTCTGCTGTTCTGTTTCGAGGTTTTCAAAAACGATCGTCGCCATGCGTTTGTCCCGGTTACCGTCCACTGCGATGACCTTTCCTTCCCCAAATTTTAAATGCAGCACTTTCATGCCCGGTTCTATTTGGCTGGAAGGGCTTGGCTTGAAGTCTTTGGGGTCAACCACGGAAGGCAAGGGAACATTCTTCCGCTTGAAATTGCCGGAAACGCCCGAAGATTGCCGTTGTTGAGAGGTACCCGCTTCGGTCCGGCCAAAGGCAGTCCGGGTGCTTTTTCCGATGGGCACGGCGACATCGAGGTGTTGCATTTCTATTTCATCCAAAAACCGGCTTGGGGAATTAAATCGCTCCTGCCCGAAACGGTAGCGGCTATTGGCGTAACTGAGGGTCAGCAATTGTTCGGCCCGGGTGATGGCCACGTAGAACAGGCGCCGCTCCTCGTCGAGTCCCTCCGGCGTGTCCATACTCATGAACGACGGGAATAATTGTTCTTCCAGCCCGGTGACAAAAACGGATTTATACTCCAGCCCTTTGGCAGCATGCACCGACATGAGGGTCACGTAGTCGTCGTTGGTATTGGCCTCGTCGAGGTCGGTCATCAGGGCGATGTTTTGCAGATAGCCCGACAGGGAACGGTCAAACTGATCCACGGGGCCGCTGGCCAGCAAGTCGTCTTCTCCTTCGATGACGATTTCATCCCTCACTTCTTCCACGTCATTGTCCACGAAGGTTTTCATCCCATCCAGCAGCGAGCGGATGTTTTCGGCCCGGTTCATCCCTTCCACGGTCTTGTCTTTGTTCAGCTCATCCATGATACCACATTGCTTGGCAATGTACACCCCGGCCGTGTGGGCGTCGGTTTCTTTTGCTTTTTGTATGAAATCCTGGATCATGCGAACGAAAGTCCCCAACTGGTTTCTGGTGCGGGCCGGCAAATCGACGGTAAACAGGGCTTCCCACATGGTTTTGCCGGTGCTCTCCGCATAGGCACTGATCTTATCGATGGTGGTATTGCCAATGCCCCGGCGCGGGTAGTTGATCACCCGCCGGAGGGCTTCTTCGTCGCGTTGGTTGATGGCCAGGCGGAGATAGGCGATGAGGTCTTTGACCTCTTTCCGCTGGTAGAACGACAACCCGCCAAACACCCGGTAGGGAATATTATAATTGCGGAGCCATTCTTCAAAAACCCTGGATTGGGAGTTGGTGCGGTAGAGAATAGCGATCTCGTTGTTGGACAGGTGGTGCCGGTTCTTTTGCTCGACAATATGACTGGCCACCCGTTTGCCCTCTTCGCTATCCGTCATGGCTTTGATGACCCGGATTTTCTGGCCATCACCTTTTTCCGAAACGATGGTTTTGGGGATCTGTTTGGCGTTGTAGGAAATAACCTCGTTGGCCGCTTTGACGATGTGATCGGTCGAGCGGTAATTTTGCTCCAGCTTAAAGGTTTGAATCCCAAAAGTTTTGAAATCCTGCTCGTAATCCAGGATGTTCTGAATGGTTGCGCCCCGGAAGGCATAGATACTCTGGGCATCATCCCCGACCACACAGATGTTGCGGGGGCTGCCCTCGTAGTTCACAAATTTTTTGACGATAGAATACTGCAAGAAGTTGGTATCCTGAAACTCATCCACGAGTAAATACCTGAACCTTTTGCGGTATTTGTCGGCCACTTCAGGATGGTTTTGGAATAGTTCGAACAGGCGAAAGAGCAGGTCGTCAAAATCCATCGCCCCGGACTTTTTGCAGCGGGCGGTGTACTTTTTATAAATTTCGTAAAAATAAGGCCGCTTCGACATGCGGTCTTCTTCCCGCAGATCGGCTTTGGTTTCGTACAGTTTGGGCGTAATGAGGTTGCTTTTGCAGGAAGAAATGCGGGAGCGGATATTGTTGACGTTGTACTGCTCCTTGTTGAGATTCATTTCCTTAATGATCGCCGAAATGACGCTCTTCGTATCGTCGGAATCGTAAATGGTAAAATTGGAGGGGTAGCCGATGTGCTGCGCTTCGTTTCGCAGAATGCGGGCAAAAATGCTGTGAAAAGTTCCGGCCCACACCCGTTGTGCCCGTGGTCCGACCACCTTTTCGATCCGGTCTTTCATTTCCCGGGCGGCTTTGTTGGTAAAGGTCAATGCGAGAATTTCCCAGGGTGCCACCCCCGATTCAATGAGGTGGGCAATGCGAAAGGTCAGCACCCGGGTTTTGCCGGAGCCGGGGCCAGCCACCACCAGCACAGGGCCGTCGGTGGTCGTGACAGCCTGCCGCTGCACCGGGTTGAGTTGTTGTAAATAAGTTCCGGAAGCGTTTGTTTTTTCTGTATTCAAATCAAGCATTTATCAAAGGTTGGTTGCTGGTTATCAATGAGTTAGCGTTGTACTGGCGGGGTCGGGTGGCGTCAGGCCTCTTTTTCCAGTTCCTCCCAGTATTCCACAGCCCTCCGCGTGTGGGGGATGCAGATGGAACCACCGACGAGGTTGGCGATGGAAAACACCTCAAAAACCTCCTCCGTCGTCACACCAAGTTCGTGGCACGTTCCCAGGTGGTAACGGATACAGTCGTCGCACCGCAGCACCATGGAAGCCACGAGGCCCAGTAGTTCTTTGGTTTTCAGGTCGAGTGCCCCGTCCTGGTAAGTGGTTTTGTCCAGCGCAAAAAAACGGTTGAGCGCCTTGTTGTTTTGGGCAAATATTTTCTCGTTCATCTTCGAACGATAGTCGTTGAAATCTTTAACCTGACTCATGGATCAATGACGTTTGGTGTTTGAAAAATTGAAATTTCCGCAAATGTAACGGAAATAAGCCCGATCGTTTAAGCAGGCTGCCGATCTCCCATTACGACTGGTCGGCGGCATATTTTTCGGCCCCGATTTTAAAATAACAACAAAGGCGCAGCGGACTTTCCGGGCTGAAACCCGGGTACTCAAACTCTCCCGCTTTTTCCATTCCGATCTTCTTCATCACATTTTGCGACCGCAGGTTGAGCAGCGGAGTCACCGCATACACTTCCGGCAGACC
>JBFIJS010000216.1:0-6836 GCA_041600595.1 Saprospiraceae bacterium
GCTGGCCTATCAGGCATCAATGACTCAAACTGCGGCCAGCTTGTTATTATTCGTTTTCACTTTGAAACAGGTTCTTGAACAGCCTCATTTTTCATTCACCCGCTCCACCCCTCTTTATCCAGACTCCGATACTGAATCGCCTCCGCCAGATGACCGATCTGGATGTCCTTACTCCCAGCCAAATCTGCACTCGTCCTCGCCACCTTTAATATTCTATCGTACGCCCGGGCGGAGAGTTTTTGCACCTCCATTGCTTTTTTTAACAAGGCTGCTCCGGCTGCATTCAGTTGGCAAACCTCCCGCACCATGCGGCTGGGCATCTGCGCATTGCAGAATACACCGCTATACTTACTAAAACGCTCTTCCTGTATTTCCCGGGCCCGCATCACCCCTTCCATGATTTCCTTGCTACCTCTTTTGCTGGGCTCGTAACTCGATAATTCTTTATAGCTGACTGGCGTCACCTCCACATGCAAATCAATGCGATCCAATAATGGTCCGGAGATTTTTGCCAAATACCTTTTTACCTGCGCCGTACCGCAGACGCATTCTTTTTCCGGGTGGTTGTAATAGCCGCAGGGGCAGGGATTCATACTTGCAATCAGCATAAAGTTTGCCGGATAATCGATGGTCACTTTTGCCCGAGAAATAGTAACCCGGCGCTCTTCCATCGGCTGCCGCATCACTTCCAAAACGGAGCGTTTGAACTCGGGCAGTTCGTCCAAAAAAAGGACACCATTGTGCGCCAGCGAGATTTCTCCGGGCATCGGGTTGGAGCCACCGCCTACCAAAGCTACATCGCTGATAGTATGGTGTGGTGCCCGAAAAGGCCGGTTGGAAATAAGTGAAGCTTCGGCTGGTAAAATACCGGAAACAGAGTGGATTTTAGTCGTTTCCAATGCCTCATACAAAGTGAGCTGCGGCAGGATGGTCGGCATCCGACGGGCCAGCATGGTTTTACCGGCACCGGGCGGCCCAATCAGTATGGCGTTGTGCCCACCTGCGGCGGCAATTTCCAGTGCCCGTTTTACATTTTCCTGGCCTTTAACGTCGGAAAAATCGACGCTGAAAACTTCCTGTTGGTCCGCAAATTCCTGGCGGGTATCCACTTTGGTAGGTTCTATTTCTTTTTCACCGGTCAAAAACTCCACCGCCTCTTTCAAGTTTTCGACACCATATACATTCAGGTTGTTGACGATGGCTGCCTCCCTTGCATTTTGTTTGGGTACAATCAGACCCAAAAATTTTTCCGCCCTGGTTTGAATGGCAATCGGCAAAGCTCCTTTGATAGGCCGTAGCCCGCCATCAAGACTGAGCTCACCCATGATAACATACTTGTCAAGATTGTCGCAATAGATTTGACGGGTGGCCGCCAACACACCAATGGCTATGGGCAAATCATAAGCTGATCCCTCCTTCCGGATATCTGCCGGGGCCAGGTTCATCGTCATTTTAAGGCGGATCATCTCAAAAGTACTGTTGGTGATGGCCGCCTCAATTCGTTGGAAACCCTCCCGAACCACATTGTCGGGCAGGCCAACCATTTGGTAAAACGGGCCGTGCCCACTGTGCATTCCTCCGGCATTAACTTCTACGGTGATGGTTTGCGCATCTACGCCATGGACGGCGCTGGCAAAAGTTTTTACTAACATAGATATGAGTTTTCTCGGTTATACATGGGCTGTCTGTCATTACCCCCTCATGAACAGGTAATCCGACAACAGCGTTTTTGATTAATCAAACAGGGTCGGTGGCTCCGGTACTTCGGTGTGTAAATCGGGCGAATTGTTGCCTACCGAATTGACCAGTTCCGATACCCGATACATCTCCAGCATTCCATCCGGCGGGGTTTGCAAAAGTGCCAGTGCATCCAACACTTCCTCCGACTCCAGCCATATTTGCTGTTGTTCTTTTGTGTATAAAAGAACCGGCATCCGGCTGTGGATAGCTGCCATTTCAAAATTGGGAGGGGTGGTGATGATGGAAAATGTCTTGATAAAAAAACGACCATCGGACCAACTATCCCAAAGCCCCGCAAACATTAGTAGTTCGCCACTTTTTTGAAATATTCTGTAAGGTATTTTACGCGTTCCCTGGCGGCGCCATTCATAAAAACTATCAGCCGGGACGAGGCAGCGCCGCTGGCGGATGGGCACCCGGAACGAAGGTTTGCCTTCGATCCCTTCCCGTCGGGCATTAATCAAACGGCCACTGTTTTTTCCATCGTTCGACCAGTGAGGCACCAGCCCCCAGGTTATATGCTGCAATTGATTGGGTTGGTCGTTGGCCACCACATAAGCTTTTTGGGTAGGAGCTATGTTGTAACTCAATTGCAGGTTGTCAGCTATTTCCACAAAAGGGAGTTGCTGCTGTAACCTTTCTTTAGAAGTTGCCAATGAAAAGCGACCGCACATTTTATTTTAATTGAACAATGCTATACCAGGCGCTAACAGGTTTTGTGCAAACTAAAGAAAGGGTTGAGATGGTTGAGAAGGGTTGAGATGGTTGAGGGCTCAACCAAACCAGACTTTGCACAAAACCTATTCGTTCGCAGTATAAACCTGATTGTTACCAGGAATATTAAAAGGATAAAAATTAAGAACAAGGTCGCCGATAGCGCTCCCCTGGCCTTCATCTTTCATCCCTCCAATTCATTGCAGATGTTTCAAACGTATCGTTGGCAACAAATGTAATCCACATATTTTAAGGGCCTCTCCACACTCTTTCACAACATAGCAACAGTGCTCCACAACAAAAAAATAAGGCCGTCAAACAATCCGGTTTTTACGTTACCAACAGGGCTTTCAAAGAATTTTCATAAAGGTATAAAAATCAGTGATTTACCAAAATGAGCTTTCCACAGAACTTGTGAACAACCCTGTGGATTCCGGGTTTTGTTATGCACACTTATCAAGACCATACGTGTACCTCCGCTTTTTTCAGGGACACACCAGAGGGGTTTTGTGTGTAAACAGGGCTGGTTATTCACAATGCCGGACAGGTTGTGAAATTCCACAGACGGCTTTTTTATCACCAACTTCCTTTCCCAACAGGTTGTGTAAAAGCCCAATAAACGATTGATTTTTAGGAGATGTGACCGTTGGTAAGTTGTGGATGGGAACCCGTAAAATCTTAGTAATGAATTCGAAAAATTTAAAATCATTTTTTATCCCCAAACTAACACTCCTAATAATAAGAGAGGAAAAATTTATTTGATAAAAAAAGACTAATAATATTATTACACGACGGTGAGAATAGGGGAAACAAAACAATTTAGTTTTGTGATTTTCCGGACGAGCGATTTGATCCGGATTGTAATAATGTAAGCGCTAACCATTGATATGAAAAATAAAGAATCTAACAGGCCCAGTTCAGCCGGCATTCAGCGGCCGGTACAAATCTGGTTGCTCATCGGCGTAGTGATGGTATTTCTTCAAGTGGTCATTGGAGGAGTCACAAGGCTGACCGATTCCGGGCTGTCGATCACCGAATGGGCCGTTATCCAGGGCACGCTGCCACCAATGAACCATGCCGAATGGGAGCAGGCTTTTGACCTCTACAAAGCGGCGGCAAAAAAGCAGTACGAAACGCTGCACGCCGACATGACCCTGCCGGAATTTAAAGTCATTTATTTCTGGGAATATTTCCACCGGCTTTGGGCCCGCACCATGGGCTTTGTTTTCCTCATTCCTTTCCTTTATTTCCTGAAGAAAAAA
Source organism: Saprospiraceae bacterium (assembly GCA_041600595.1). Classification (GTDB taxonomy): domain Bacteria; phylum Bacteroidota; class Bacteroidia; order Chitinophagales; family Saprospiraceae; genus UBA6168. The sequence goes on from JBFIJS010000216.1 coordinate 3,717, forward strand.
TGGATGCCCCGGTGGCTGTTGCGACGGCTCGGCGTGGTCATTTTACTCGCAGCAACGGCGGCTGTGTTCGGTTGGATCATGGTGGCCAGCGGTCTCAACAATGACAACCGAACCTGGGTCAGTGCCTACAAGCTGGCCATTCACCTGAGCATCGCAACGACGCTGTTTGGCTACTTGTTCTGGACCTGGCTGAAAGCAGCCCAACCTGCCACGCTGGACGGACACCTGACTGGCCTGCGAAAAATGGGATGGGCTATTGCCGTGGTTTTATTCGTACAGATCGTTTTCGGAGGGCTGATGGCCGGTATGCGTGCCGGACTGCTCCACCCCTACTTTTCCGTTTTCGTGGAAGGAGAACGCTTCTGGACAGCTCTCACCGCAACTGGCAACGCCGGCGTCGATCAAATCGTAGATTACGAGCCCAATGCTTTCCCTAAGGCCATTGTCCAGGTATTGCATCGCAGTACCGCCTGGATACTGACCGGTATGATCATTTTTTTCTATGTAAAAGTTGCCCGCTTGCAAGTGTCGAAACGGCTGCAAACCGGGACGACCTTACTCCTGGGGATGTTGATAATCCAGGTATTTTTAGGGATTTCCACAGTTATCAACAGTATAGGTAAGATTCCACTGTTTCTCGGAGTGGTCCATCAGGCAGGGGCATTGGTATTACTGATTTGCTTATTGTTTGTCAATTTTCAGTTGAAAGAAGGTAAAAAACCATAAATGTTGGTAAACTTGTTGAAAACTAAAGATCGTCAGCAGGTTCTCCTTATAGCATCTGATTATCAATTACTTAGATTGATTTTTTTAGAAAGTATAGAGCGTAATAAGTGTTGATAAGTTGTGGAAAATCCAAAAAATATGGTCTGTACGGTACTGTTTCCCTGATCTTTATTTGGTAGTTGAGCAGAAAACAGTATTGCACGAGAAAACTTCAGTTTAAACAGATTATGATAAAACAGAATATTAAAAATCAACAAATGTGGAAAAAAGTGTGGAAAATTGAATTTACGCTTTTTACGCCTCCGACAAAAGATGTGGAGAATGTTTAAAATTCAGCGAATAAAGGGAAAGCGGTTTAAAATTGAATTGTGGGGACGGTTTGAAAAAACTACTTTTGCCACCAGTAATTTACAAACAGACAATCAATGGAACATACGATAATCGAAGAAGGAGGTTTCAAATATATTGAAACAAAAGGTGGAGAAAATAACCTCCTTCTCCTGCACGGTCTGTTTGGGGCATTGAGCAACTTTTCGGGCATACTTCGCCACTTTGGCGACAGCTACAATGTGATCGTTCCCATTTTACCGATTTTCGAATTATCGCTCCGGAAAGTATCCGTATCCGGACTGGTGGATCACCTTGCCAAATTTGTGGAAAAGAAAAATTATCAGTCTGTCAATGTACTGGGCAATTCGCTCGGTGGCCACATCGCCTTGTTGTACACGCTGGCCCATCCGGAAAAAGTCAATTCCATTACCCTGACCGGGAGCTCCGGTTTATTTGAAAGTGCTATGGGATCCACCTTTCCCAAAAGGGGAGATTACGAATACATTAAAAAGAAAACCCAGGATACATTCTATAATCCAGAAATAGCTTCAAAAGAGTTGGTCGACGAGGTGTTTGATACCGTCAATGACCGCAACAAAGCCATCCGGGTTATCGCCACAGCCAAATCTGCCATCCGGCACAACCTTCGCGACAAACTTCACCATATCGAGGCGCCGACTTTATTGATTTGGGGAAAAGATGATAAAGTGACGCCGGCTTTTGTCGGTGAAGAATTTAACCAGCTCATTAAAAATTCCCGCCTGTATTTACTCGATCAATGTGGTCATGCACCGATGATGGAGCACCCGCAAATTTTCAACAAACATCTCGAATCTTTCCTGCAGGAGGTAACGGAGTCGCCGATTATTGACCAGGCCTCACAACCGGCAGCCAAAAAGCAGGATCAATAATCCGGCATTCAAATTTTATCTACCACCAGTTTATAAGTCGGATCCTCCATGACGTTGACGTCAATGATCTCTTCTGCATTTTTAAGTAGTTTCCGGCAGTCGTTGCTCAGGTGTTTCAGGTGCACTTTTTTCCCTACTTTTTGATAACGCTCGGTTATTTTGTTCAATGCCTCGATGGCCGACATATCCACCACCCTGCTCTCGGCAAAGTCAATAATCACTTCATCGGGATCGTTCAGCACATCGAATTTTTCGTTGAAAACGGTTACGGAGCCAAAAAACAACGGACCGTAGATTTCATAATGTTTGATTCCTTGCTCGTCGATCCGTTTTCTGGCCCGAATCCGTTTGGCATTATCCCAGGCAAAGACCAGGGCCGCGATAATAACGCCGATGATGACCGCCAGGGCCAAATTGTGTAAAACGGCCGTAACCAGGGTGACGAGTACCATGACGAAAATATCCGACTTCGGCATGCGCCGGACGGTTTTTAAACTGGCCCATTCGAAGGTGCCAATGGCAACCATGATCATCAGCCCTGTCAGGGCTGCTATGGGCAGCTGCTCTACGAGACTGGCGCCGAACATAATGAACACCAAAAGCATGACCGCTGCCACAATCCCCGAAAGGCGGGCTCTTGCCCCGGCTGATATGTTGATCAGGCTCTGTCCGATCATCGCACAACCACCCATGCCGGAAAAAAGGCCGGAAAGAATGTTGGCAACGCCCTGCGCAACAGCCTCTTTGTTGCCCCGTCCCCGCGTTTCGGTTATTTCATCAATGATATTGAGCGTCAGCAGACTTTCGATCAATCCGACCCCGGCCATGATGGCAGCATAGGGCAATATGATGATAAGAGTTTCCATCCGAAAAGGGACGCCGGGAATGTGGAATGGGGGAAACCCACCTTGAATAGAAGCAATATCACCCACCGTTTTGGTGTCAATGTTGAAAAAAATAACTACACCAAATACGGTCAGTATCGCAACGAGCGGAGCAGGTATGGCTTTGCTGAATTTCGGAAGACCCCAAATGATGAACATGGTGATCAGGACCAGTCCGAGTAAGATGAACAGTGGTGCACCCGTCAGCCAATTTCCTGCTGAATCTTTGAACTGATCCAATTGAGACATAAAGATGATGATGGCCAAAC